>JBBQKM010000292.1:0-4064 GCA_038326915.1 Sphingomonadales bacterium | reverse complement strand
CATCCTGCCGTTCGCCGATGCCGCCAGCGACGACCTGCCGCTCGATCGGCTGCTTCGCATGTCACTGCTGCAGGTGTCGGTCGGCATGTCGCTGGTGCTGCTGGTCGGCACGCTGAACCGGGTGATGATCGTCGAATTGAACGTCCCGGCGTCGCTGGTCGGCATCATGCTGGCGCTGCCTTTGCTGTTTGCGCCGTTCCGCGCGCTGATCGGGCATAAATCCGATACCCATGTCTCGGCGCTGGGCTGGCGGCGAGTGCCCTTCATCTTTCGCGGCACGATGGTGCAGTTTGGCGGCCTGGCGCTGATGCCGTTCGCGCTGCTGGTGCTCGCCGGCGCGCTGCAATCGGCCGATGCGCCGGTGTGGATCGGGCGCACGGCGGCAGCAGTGGCGTTTCTGCTCGTCGGTGCCGGCATCCATATCACCCAGACGGTCGGGCTGGCGTTGGCCACCGACCAGGCCCCCGAATCGGCGCAACCAAACGTGGTCGGCCTGATGTATGTGATGCTGCTCCTCGGCATGATCGTCAGCGCGCTGCTTTTTGGCGCAGCGCTGGAGAATTTTTCGCCCGGCCGGCTGATCCAGGTCATCTCGACTTCAGCGGTGGTGACCATCGTGCTCAACCTGATCGCGGTGTGGAAACAGGAACCGCGGCGGCCGTCGCGGCTGTACACGGCGCCGCCGCAGCCGAGTTTCCGCGAAGCCTGGGACGAGTATATCGCCCAGCCGCAGGCGCTGCGCCGGCTGATCGCCATCGGTTTCGGGACGCTGGCGTTCAGCATGGAGGACATTTTGCTCGAACCCTATGGCGGCCAGGTGCTGGGGCTGGGGGTCGGCGACACGACGAAATTGACGGCAACCTTTGCCGGTGGCGGGCTGATCGGCTTTGCGCTGGCGTCGCGCGTGTTGAGCAAGGGCTTCGATCCGTTCCGGATGGCGACGATCGGCGCGCTGCTCGGCATTCCGTCGTTCCTGCTGATCATGGCGGCGGCGCCGCAGCAATCGGTGCCGGGCTTTGTGCTCGGTGTGCTGCTCGTCGGCTTTACCGCCGGGCTGTTCGGCCATGGCACGCTGACCGCGACGATGAATGCCGCGCCGCGCGACCAGGTCGGGCTGGCGCTGGGCAGCTGGGGCGCGGTGCAGGCGACGGCGGCCGGGCTGGGCGCGGCGCTGGGCGGCATCATCCGCGACACCGTCACATCGCCGCCGGGTCGCTATCCCTGGCCGTCGGCGGCGACGGGCTACCTCGCCGTCTATGCGCTGGAGGTGCTGTTGCTGATGGTCACGCTGGCAGCGATGCTGCCGCTGCAACGCAGCGAGTTCGGTGGATCGCGGCCCGCAGCGGCGGAATAGGCGCGAAACAGGCCGATCTGCGCCTGGTTTTGCTTGAGCGCGCGATCAAGCAAAATTCGACCCAAATGCCGCCGGCCTCAACAAAAACGGGCCCGGATCTCGCGATCCCGGCCCGTTTCCTGTCCCGATTCCGCCGGAGTCGACTTCCGGCGGCTTCGAACTAGTTTGCAGCAACCTGCGTGTTGGCAGGCGCAGCCGCAACGGCGGCCGGCTTGGCAGCGCCTTCCCAGTACCCGGCGAACCAGGTGGTGCTGGTCAGGATCGACGCATGGACCAGCAGTGCAACCACGGCGATCGCCAGGAAGAACAGCGGGAGGCCGACATTCGGGCTGACATACAGCCAGATTTTGCCTTCATTCATGGTCTATACCCCTCTCAATGCAGCCAGGGCGTCAGCAGGAACGCCAGGATATGGGCGAACACTGCGATCGCGAGGAAAATACGGCTGCCCCACATCAGGCCAGCCTGGATTTCTTCTGCTTCCTTGAGGGTCAACCCGGTCGGGTAAACCTTTTCACTTCCGTCTGCCATGGCATATCCCTTTCAGACACTTGCAACGTTTGTCGTGCAGCCGGTGTCTAGACCCCCCTGCATGACCAGACGGACCACCCTCACGATGGCGCCACCTGTCGATACACGAGCGTTCAAGCGACCTGGAGCCTACAACTGCCCCACAGACTTCCCCGTGTGTGTGTCATCTTATCGTTACACATGACTGTGTCAATCTGTCGCGACACATGTTGCAGTGCGAAATTTGAGGGAGCGCAACGGTTTGCTGCTTTTCAAAGGTCAATTTCTGCACGGTGCTGTCACGCCGGCGAAGGCCGGCGTGACGCCAAGGTGCCGCAAAGACTGGTCGGTCGGAACTTGGCGCGACGGTGGATGCTGGCTTTCGCCAGCATGACGGTCGCTTTGGGCGCTAGACGAGGCGGCTCTGCCGCACCGCCGCCGCGACGAAACCGGCGAACAGCGGGTGCGGATCGAAGGGTTTCGATTTCAGTTCGGGGTGGAACTGCACGCCGACGAACCAGGGGTGATCGGGGCGCTCGACGATTTCGGGCAGCAGGCCGTCGGGCGACATGCCCGAAAACAGCAGCCCTGATGCCTCCAGCCGCTCGCGGTAATGGACATTGACCTCGTAACGGTGGCGGTGGCGCTCGCTGATCGTCGCGCTGTCATAGATCGATGCGGCGACGCTGTTGCCCGCCAGCTTCGCCTCATAGGCGCCAAGCCGCATCGTGCCGCCCAGATTGCCACCGGCTTCGCGCACCTGCAGGCCATCGGCGCTCATCCATTCGGTGATCATGCCGACCACCGGCTCGTCGGTCGGCCCGAATTCGGTGGTGCCGGCGCCGCCGATCCCGGCCTGGTTGCGCGCCGCCTCGATGCACGCCATCTGCATGCCGAGGCATATCCCGAAAAACGGCACGTCGCGGGTGCGGGCAAAGCGCACCGAAGCGATCTTGCCTTCCGACCCACGCTCGCCAAAGCCACCCGGCACCAGGATGCCGTGCATCGGTTCGAGCCGCGACGCGACGTCGGCGGTCTCGAATTCCTCGGCATCGAGCCAGCGGATGTTGACCTTGACCCGGTTGGCGATGCCGCCGTGCACGAGCGCCTCGGTGAGCGACTTATAGGCGTCCTTCATCCCCGTGTATTTGCCGACGACACCGATGGTGACTTCGCCCTCGGGGTTGTGCAGCGCCTCCGAAATCTGCGTCCAGCGCGCCACATCGGGCGCCGGCGCATCGGTGATCCCGAACGCCAGCAGCACCTGGTCGTCCAACCCTTCCGCATGATATTGCAGCGGCACGTCATAGATGCTCGGCGCGTCGAGCGCGGCGATGACGGCTTCCTTTGCCACGTTGCAGAACAGTGCGATCTTGGCGCGGTCGCTGTCGGGCAGCGGGTGTTCCGAACGGCAGACGAGAACGTGCGGCTGGATGCCGATGCCGCGCAATTCGGCGACGCTGTGCTGGGTCGGCTTGGTCTTCAGCTCGCCCGCGGCGGCCAGATAGGGCACCAATGTGCAGTGGATATAGACGGCATTGCTGCGGCCGACATCGGCGCTCAACTGCCGGATCGCCTCCAGAAACGGCAGCGATTCGATGTCGCCGACAGTGCCGCCGATCTCGCACAGCACGAAATCGAGGCCATCGGTCTCGGCGCGGGCAAAGGTCTTGATCGCATCGGTGACGTGCGGGATGACCTGGACGGTGGCGCCGAGGAAATCGCCGCGGCGTTCCTTGGTGATGATGTCCTGATACACCCGCCCGGAGGTGATGTTGTCGGTCTGCCGCGACGGTACGCCAGTGAAGCGTTCATAATGGCCGAGATCGAGATCGGTCTCCGCACCATCGTCGGTGACATAGACTTCGCCGTGCTGATAGGGCGACATCGTGCCGGGATCGACGTTGAGATAGGGATCGAACTTGCGGATGCGGACGGTATAGCCGCGCGCCTGGAGCAGCGCCGCCAGCGAGGCGGCCATCAGGCCCTTGCCAAGCGAAGAGACCACGCCGCCGGTGATGAAAATGAACCGGGTCATGGGAGAAAAGCCCTAGCCCGGTTTGGGGCAGAGTGGCTAGGGGTCGCACGATATTCGCTGTGGATAAGGGTCTGGCCCCTCTCTCCCCCGTGGGGGGGGGGGGGGGAGCCGCGCGGGCGGGGTGGGGGGGGAGGCCGGCCCCCGGTGGGGAACCCCCCCCCC
>JBBQKM010000291.1:0-4065 GCA_038326915.1 Sphingomonadales bacterium | reverse complement strand
GCACCGGATGGATGTCCTGAACGGTCAACGCACCAAGCGTGAACGATCCGGCGATCAGCGCCGAAAACAGCAGCATGGCGAGATGGGCGAGCAGTCGCTGGCGCGGCTGCGCAAAAGCCGGATCGGTCACGAGACGGCAATGACGATCAGGAATGCACCGACAAAGGCCGCGTTGGTGATGACCGAGTTGAGGTGCGGCGTGCGTTCGTCGCCGCTGTAGTTCCAGAAGTCATGGTAGAGCGCGTTGGCGACGATGGTGAAGCCGATCAGCCCGAAGGCGCCGAGCGCCGGGAACACCCCGAGCATCACCATCAGGGCGCCGACGATCTGCACGACAAGCGCGAACAGCAGCGTCTCGCGCGGCATCGGGATCTGTTTTTTGGTCAGGATATCGATGTGCAGCGGCATCTTGCGCAAATTGCGGATGCCGGCCTGGAGGAAATAAAAGCCAAGCAGGAAACGCCCGACGATCAAAAGTATGGCTGTCATTGTGTCCCCCGAAACGATGACGTCGCTTTATTGTATCGCGGCCAGACGTCAAGCCGGGCTAGAGCGTTTCCGTGTTGAGGCGCAGCCAGGCGTCGAGCACGTCCTTGCGGAAGCTGCCCGATTCGAGGTGGTGATAGATGAAAGCAATGATCTCATCGGGCTCCGCCGTCAGGCGCAGTCCATGCATGCCGAGAAACACCAGCACGGCGGCAAAGGCGACACGCTTGTTGCCGTCGATGAAGCCGTGGTTCATCGCAAGGCTTTCCCACAGCGCCGCCGTCTCCTCGACAAGGTCGGCATAATAGCCGGTTTGCGGCCGCAGGATCGCCAAGAGGATCAGGCCCTGATCGCGTACGCCGTCGGCTCCGCCGAAGAGCCGAATCTGCTCGGCGTGAAGAAACAGGACGTCCTCGAGCGTCAGGTAGACCCGTTCGGCCATGGCTACTTGGCCAAAGCCTCAAAGACCTTGGCGTATCGGGCAACGCTTCCATCGTGAAGCTTGCGAACCAGCGGGTTGACCCCCCCTGTCTGGACGGCGGCCTCGTAGCGTTCGAACTCCTCCGGCGAAATCACCACAGCGACATCGCGGCCGTTCTTTTGCACATGCACGGGCTCGGTGCGGGCCATTTCCAGCACCTGCCCGAAGCGGTTCTTTGCGTCTGTCGCGGTGATCTCGGCCATTTTTCGTCTTTCAGCTATTTTGGCTAAAATAGCCAATGCTAAACGATGGTGCAAGGTTCCGGGTTTCAAGTTCCGGTTTCGCAATGCCGCGCATTGGCACGGTCGGTCCCGCGGTCTGGCAAGTTTGCGCTTTCCATCATCGAGGAGGGATCGATGCACAAAACAATATTCGCGATGTCTATCGCCGCTGCAGCACTTATCAGCACGGGGGCTCTTGGCGCCGACAAGGTTCAGGTTGGCGAAGGCAAGGTGTTTCCGGAAAGCTTTGCAGCGTCGCCCGACGGCACGTTGTTTGTCGGCAGCATCACGATGGGCACGATCATGAAGGCGGCGCCGGGCGCGACTATGACCGAGGCGTTCATCGCCAAGCCAGCAGATGGCCCGGGCAGTGTCCTCGGCGTTTATGCCGATCCCGCGTCGGGGTTGCTGTGGGCGTGCTATTCCGACCTCACCGCGTTCAGCGGCAAGCCTGCGGCAGCCTCCATTGCACGGTCCTACGATCTGGCGACGGGCGCGGAAAAGGGCAGCTATCCCCTGCCCGATGGCAGCTTCTGCAATGATTTCGCCTCGAATGCGGACGGCACCATCTATGTCGCCGATACCATCGGGGCGCGGGTGCTGCGGCTGAAGCCGGGCGCCAGCGAACTCGAAACCTGGCTCGCCGACCCGTCGCTGATGGGCGTCGACGGCGCGACCATGGGCCCGGACGGCAAGCTCTATCTCAACAACGTCATGACCAACCAGCTGATGCGGGTCGAGATCGGCGCCGACGGAGCGGCGGGTGCGGTGACGCAACTCACCACCAATGCGCCGCTCAAGGGGCCGGACGGCATGCGGTTCGGCAGCGATGGCACGCTCTATCTGGCCGAGAACGGCGCCGGCCAGGCCGACAGCGTCAAGGTGGATGGCGACAGCGCCACCATTACGCCGCTGATTACCGGGCTCAGCGCACCGACGGCGGTCGACTACAGCGGCGGCACGCTGTGGGTGCTCGAGGCGAAGATCGACAAGATGGGCGATCCGAACGAGAGCGGTCCGTTCTACGTGGTCCCGGTCGCGAGGTAAGTCAGACCGGGCGCGCCGCGTATTTCGGACGGACCGGGGTCTGCGGCATCAGATCAGGCACAGCGACTTCGGCCCGTCCGGAGCCGCTGCGCTTGGCGCGGTAGAGTGCTTCATCGGCGGCGCGGCTCAAATGCGCAGGCGAGGTGCCGAAATGCTCCGAATGTGCCACGCCGATGCTGCCGCCAATGTGGAACTGCCGGTCGCCGATGCTGAGCGGCACCGCGATGCGCCAGCGAACATCGGCGATGAATTCGTCGAGCCCCTCGCCCGACCGCAGAACTGCGAACTCGTCGCCGCCGACGCGCGCCACGTCGTCGTCGGGTCCCGAGGCGGCGCGCAGATGCCCCGCTACCCTCTGGAGTACCGTGTCGCCGGTCGCATGACCCAGCTCGTCATTGATCGCCTTGAAGCCGTCGAGATCGAGAAACATCAGCACAAAATCCGGACCGCCCGCGGCCTTGGCGGCAAGTCGCTTCTCCAGCGCCTGATCGAAGGCGAGCCGGTTGCCGACACCTGTGAGTGAGTCTGTCGCTGCCAGTTGCGTCGCGGCGGCGCGGCTTTGGGCGAGATCGCGACTGATAAGATGGATGCGCCAGGCCGAAAACGCCGTGACCAGGATGAAAATGGCGACGACGAGCAGGCGCAGGGGCGCGACGGTTTCAAACGTCGAGCTGCCGAAGCGATGCGGTATCCAGGCAACGACGCGACCCGCATCCGCTGGAATAGCGACCGAAAGCTCGACGGGCTGCACCTTGTCGATTGTTCCGATACGCGCGCTGGTGAGATCGAGCAGTTGCGCGATCACAGCGAGCCGGGCCGGATCGAGCGGTCCGTTTACCGCGTCGAGCGCCCGCGACAGCTGAATGCTTTCACGTTTGTCGGCTTCGCTGTCGATGTTGCCGACCGCCTGGATGGCTGCCAGCACCATGATCACGGCGATGAGGGCGGCGCATGCCATGACGCCCATGTTCAACAGAGCGAGCTTGCGCAGGATCACAGCCCCGGCGTCGGGGCCGACCGCGGAGCGGGGCGTCTTGGCTTTGATCGGAAGTCTCGTTGGCATTCGACGGTCCCTGGAGTTCCGGGGGCCATGCTAATCGCTCGCTGTTAGGAGTTCGTTAAGCCACGGTACTAAACCGGGCGAGACTTACTCCGCGGGTTGGACCGCGTCCTTGCGCATCGGGTTGTTGGGATGGGTCGTCCAGTTGGCATATTTGCCGGTGACGATCCGGCCGGTACGCTCGTCGATGGTGCCGGGGGCGAGTTCGACCATGGTGATGCAGTCTTCCACCGGGCAGACATTGACGCACAGATTGCAGCCGACGCATTCGTCGTCCATCACCTCGAAATGGCGAACGCCGTTCTTTTCTTTCGTGATCGCCTGATGCGAGGTATCCTCGCAGGCGATGTGGCAACGGCCGCACTTGATGCAGAGATCCTGGCTAATTTTTGCCTTGGTGATGTATTCGAGGTTGAGATACTGCCAGTCCGAGACGTTGCGCACGGCGCGGCCGGAGAAGTCGTCGAGCGTCGCGTAGCCCTTCTCGTCCATCCAGTTGGAAAGCCCCGAGATCATCTCCTCGACGATCTTGAAGCCATAGACCATCGCCGCGGTGCAGATCTGCACGTTGCCGGCGCCGAGCGCCATGAACTCGGCCGCGTCGCGCCAGGTGGTGATGCCGCCGATGCCCGAAATCGGCAGGCCGTGGGTTTCGGCATCGCGGGCGATCTCGGCCACCATGTGCAGCGCGATCGGCTTGGCGGCCGGACCGCAATAGCCGCCATGGCTGCCCTTGCCGTCAATGGTCGGCATCGGCGCCATCAGGTCGA
>JBBQKM010000290.1:0-4093 GCA_038326915.1 Sphingomonadales bacterium | reverse complement strand
GCATTGCCGATCATCTGGGGCTGGGGCGTTTCCATCTGCTCGGCATGTCGCAGGCCGGGCGGGTGGCGCTGCGCGTTGCCGTCGATCATCCGGGCCGGCTGTTGTCGTTGATCGTGCAGGGCACGCCGATCGATGGCGTGGCGCAGGACGATGTGCCCGAAGATGTGCCGATTGCCGCGATGGCAGAGGCTGCGGGCCGCGGTGACCTGGCGGCGGTGCGAGCGCCATGGGCGGCGCATCCGCTGGTGCGGCTGCACGATGGCGCGTGGCAGGCCACGCTCGATGCCATGCTCGCCGATTATGACGCGCGCGATCTGCGCCATCCGGCGCCGGGGGTGGCCATCGGCATCGGTGAGATCGGCGCGATTGATGTGCCGGTGCTCGCCATCACCGGCGAACACGATAGCGCGTGGCGCCGGCGGATCGCGGCGCGCATCGCCGAAACACTGCCAGCGGCCGAGGTGGCGACGCTGCCGCGGGCCGGGCATTTGTGCAACATGGACGCGGCTGAAGCCTATGATGCGCTGCTGGTGCGGTGGCTAAGCCAAGCAGGCGGCGGCTGAACAACGCCATCGAAACGGGGTTTGGGCCCCGCGGCCCCAACCGCCGGAGGCTCTGCTAGAATCTGAAGGTAATCGAGTCCGGCGCAAGGAGCGGGGCCAGGCGTGTGGCCCCGCTCGCGCTGGCGCATCCGATCAGCCCTGATAGGCGGGAACGGCAGCGGCGACGTTGTGTTTGGCGCTGTTGATCGCGTCGCGGACACAGCGGGCTTCGGCATTGCGACCGGCGGCGCCGTTGATGCCGTTGGCGCAGACAGTGCGGGCAGCCGCCCGGATGCGGAATTCGAGCGCGCTGCGACCGGGGGCATGGGCGAGATCGAGGTCGCTGTAGTGGACGACGCTGGCGCGCGGCGCTTCGGCGGCTGCGGCCGGCCCGGCAGCGGCGATCAGGCAGGCGCCGGCGAAAAACACGGTGCCGATGGTGCCGGCGACGGTGCGGAGGATCGAGTCATTGGCAGTGGCGAACATGGTGAAACTCCCTGGCATTTGCAGCGACCGGACCATCCGGCTGCCGATGCACAATGCTTTGCATTTCCCGTGCCAAGTTGCGGTTCTGGCAGCCGATGCAATCTTCTCAGTGATTTAGGTTCACTTCGGTATCGTGCCTGGCGTATTGTTTAGGCAATACACTGCGAATATTTGGGTTTTCTCACTGATTTTTGGGGCGGCCTGCCGGTGCAGCGCGGCGTCGCAGATGGCGACCGATCTCTTGCCCGCGCGCGGCCAGCCGTGCATAGACTGCGGCCAGTCATGCTCACCCAGCGGTCCCGCTATGCCCTTCGGGCGCTCATCTTCATTGCCCGGTCGGGCGGCATTGCGCCGGTGCCCATATCGGTCATTGCGGCCGACCAGAAATTGCCGCGCAAATTCCTCGAAATCATCCTGCTCGATCTGAAAAACGGCGGCATCGTTGAAAGTTTCCGCGGCAAGATGGGTGGCTATCGCCTTGCCAAGCCTGCGAGCCAGATCAGTTTCGGCGAGATCATCAGGTTGATCGAGGGCCCGCTGGCGCTGGTGCCGTGCGTATCGGTCAGCGCCTATCAGCGCTGCGCCGATTGCTTTGAAGAATCGACCTGCGTCATTCGCAAGATCATGCTGACCGTGCGCGACAACACCGCGGCGATCCTCGATCACACCAGCCTCGCCGACCTGTCGATCGAGCGCGAAGCCGCCTGACGCGCGGACGCGGCAAAGCCGCTCTACTCGGCCCCCAAGCAGAACCTTATTGCCCATCCACAGAGTAGGAATAAGTTGCTGTCGACGTTTATGCGTTAAAGGGGTTCATGCGCCGCATCATCGCCATCGTCGCCGCGATCCTGGGCCTCGCCATGCCGGCCGTGGCGATCGCTGCGCCGCAGACGCTGCTCAACGCCAGCTATGATCCGACGCGAGAGCTGTACCGCGACATCAACGCTGCCTTTGCCGCCGACTGGAAGGAAAAGACCGGCGCCGACATCGTCATCAACCAGTCGCACGGCGGTTCCGGCAAGCAGGCGCGATCGGTCATCGACGGGCTGCAGGCCGATGTCGTCACCCTGGCGCTGGCCTATGACATCGACGAAATCGCCAGCCGCGCCAAGCTGTTGCCGGCGAACTGGCAGGCGCGACTGCCGCACAATTCGGCCCCCTATTATTCGACGATCGTCTTCCTCGTCCGCAAGGGCAATCCCAAGCGCATCCATGACTGGGCCGACCTGGTGAAGCCCGGCGTCAAGGTCATCACCCCCAACCCCAAGACCGGCGGCGGCGCGCGATGGAATTTCCTCGCGGCTTGGGGCTATGCGCAGAAAACGCTTGGCTCCCCCGTCGCCGCACAGGATTTCGTGCGCAAGCTGTTCGCCAATGTGCCCGTGCTCGATTCGGGCGCGCGCGGATCGACGGTGACCTTTGCCGAACGCGGGCTGGGCGACGTGCTGATCACCTGGGAGAACGAAGCGATCCTCGCCAACCGCGAGCTCGGCGCCGGCCGCTTCGAAATCGTCATGCCATCGGTCTCGATCCGCGCCGAACCATCGGTCGCGCTGATCGACAAGGTCGTCGACCGGCACGGTACCCGCCCGGTCGCCGAGGCCTATCTCAAATTTCTCTACACGCCGACGGCGCAGGAGATCATCGCCCGCCACGGCTATCGCCCACGCGATCCCCAGGTCGCGGCGCGCCATGCCAACCGCTTTCCCGACCTGCAACTGTTCGAAATCGATCGCAACTTCGGCGGCTGGAAAAAGGCCCAGACGCGGTTTTTCGACGATGGCGGCATTTTCGATCGCGTCTACGCCGGCGGCGGCTGATGCCGCTGCTTCGCTCGCACGAGCCGGCGGTTGCGTCGGCGCCCGCCTGCGGGCAAGCCATTGGCATGAGGCTGGGGATTCTCCAACGGCGGCGGACGATCATCCCGGGTTTCGGGCTGACGATGGGCATCACCATGTTCGCGCTGTCGCTGATCGTGCTGATCCCTCTGTCGGCGGTGTTCATCAAGGCCGGCGGCCTGGGCTGGGACGGCTTTGTCGCCACCGCGCTATCGAAGCGCGCGCTCGCCGCCTATCGCCTCAGCTTCGGCGCTGCCGCCGCCGCTGCCGCCGTCAATGGCGTCTTTGGGCTGATCACCGCCTGGGTGCTGGTCCGCTATGATTTCTTTGGCAAGAAGGTCGTTTCGGCGCTGGTCGACCTGCCGTTCGCGCTGCCAACCGCTGTCGCCGGCATCGCGCTGACGGCGCTTTATGCGCCCAATGGCTGGATCGGCAGTTGGCTGGCGCCGCTGGGCATCGACATCGGTTTCACGCCGCGCGGCGTCGTTGTCGCGCTGATCTTCGTTGGCCTGCCCTTTGTCGTGCGCACCGTCGAACCGGTGCTCGCCGACCTGGGTGCCGATGTCGAGGAGGCGGCGGCGACGCTGGGTGCTTCGCGGCGCCAGACCTTCATCCATGTCATCCTGCCGGCGATCAGCCCGGCGCTGCTGACCGGCTGTGCCCTCGCCTTTGCGCGGGCGGTCGGCGAATATGGATCGGTGATCTTCATCGCCGGCAACATGCCGTTCCGATCCGAAATCGCGCCGCTGCTGATCATCGTCCAGCTGGAACAATACAACGTCGCCGGCGCCACCGCGATCGCCGCGACGATGCTGGTCATTAGCTTTGCGCTGCTGTTCGCCATCAATGCGCTGCAGGGCTGGCAACGCCGGCTGCGCACCGCATGAGCGTGCCACCCGCCACCGCCGAACCGCGCTGGATGCGCTGGCTGCTGGTGCTGGTCGCGCTGGGCTTCCTCGCGATCAACCTGGCGCTGCCGCTCGCCGCGGTGTTCGTCGAGGCGTTTCGCAAGGGCAGCGCTGCCTATCTCGGCGCCATCCGCACCCCCGATGCACTGTCGGCGCTGAAGCTGACGCTGACCGTCGCCGCGATCGCCGTGCCGCTCAATATCGTCGTCGGCCTGTGCGCGAGCTGGGCGATCGCCAAGTTCGATTTCCGCTTCAAGGCGTTCATCGTCACGCTGATCGACCTGCCGTTTTCGGTGTCACCGGTGGTATCGGGGCTGGT
>JBBQKM010000289.1:0-4098 GCA_038326915.1 Sphingomonadales bacterium | reverse complement strand
TCAGCTGCGCCGAATAATCGACCGTGCCCTGGTGGACGCGATCATCGACGGATTCAGCCCGCGCATCGGGTGCCGCCGGCGATGGCGCAATGGCATCGGTGCGGCCCTTGCGAATCCAGATCGCCGCAGCGCCCAGCGGCGCGCCGACCCATTTGTGGAAGTTCATGCCGACGAAATCGGCGCCGAAATCGGGAATCTTGAACGGCACATGATAAAAGCTCTGGGCGCAATCGACGATCGCCTCGGCCCCCGCCGCCTTGACCAGCGGCACGATGCGCGACACCGGCAGCACGAGGCCGTGGCGGTGGCTCATGTGCGTCAGCAGCACCAGCTTCAGTCGCGGCGTCCGGGCGATCGCCTCGGCATAGGCGGCGACGGCGCTGTCGGCAGTCGGCGGCTCGGGCAGGGTGATCTTCACCGCCTCGGCGCCGCGCGCCCGCGCCAGCGAGATCATCGACCCCTGCGTCGATTCATAGTCGGTGTCGGAATAGAGGATGCGGTCGCCGGGGCCGACATCGCGAAACTGGCTGATCAGCGCCGTCAGCCCTTCGGCGGCGTTGCGGCACATCGCGATTTCTTCGGGCAACACGCCCATCGCCGCGGCGGCACGGTCCAACACCACCGCCTGGTCCTTGACCATCGCCCGCCGCGCATACCAGCTGTTGTCGCGGTTGAGCCGCGCGACGATGTCGCGATGCGCCTCCAGCACCGGCGTCGCCATGCTGCCCCAATAGCCGTTTTCGAGCTGGATGACCTGGCGCGTGACCGGATATTGCGCCGCCAGCGCCTGCCAGCCGGCTTCATCGTCAGCCGTCAGCGCGGCATGGCTCCGGATCGGCAACGCCGCCGCTCCCGCCATGCCGGCCAGCGCCATTCGCCGCGAAACATCCATGCTGCCCCCCGTTATTCGAACGTCAGATCCCCGCTGTCGGGTTCCTGCAGATGGCGCTCGACATCGGCTTCGCTCACCGCTTCGAATGTCGCCGGCGACCACAAGGGGTTGCGATCCTTGTCGAGCAGCTGGGCGCGCACACCTTCGAAAAAATCATGCCCGTTGCGGATTTCGCAGACCATCCGGTATTCGGTCACTAGCGCATCCTCGATTTCGGCGCCGCGCCCCAGCCGCAGCCCGGTCAGCGTCAGCTTGCACGAGGTCGGCGACATCTTGCGGATCGTCGCGGCCTGATCGCGTGCCCAGTCGTCGCCTTCATCAAGGCTGGCGAGAATGTCTTCGATACTGTCATGCCCGAAATGGAAATCGATGCCATCGCGCAGCGCCTCGAGGCCGGCCGGGCCGGGATCGCCATGCAGCGTCGCGAGCAGTTCCGCGACGCTTTCATCGCTGCTGGCGAGCAGGTCGCGCAACACGCCGAGCCGCTCCACCGGCACGAAATGCGTGGCGATGCCGGCATAAACGCAATCGGCCGCCTTCAGCCGGGCGCCGGTCAGCGCCAGCCAGGTACCGATCTCCCCCGGCAGCCGCGCCAGCGCATGGGTGCCGCCGACATCGGGGATCAGGCCGATGCCGGTTTCGGGCATGGCGAACAATGTGCGTTCGGTGGCGATGCGATAGGGGCCATGGATCGACAGGCCGACGCCGCCGCCCATCGTCACCCCATCGAGGATGGCGACATAGGGTGTCACCAGCCGCGCGATGGCCTGGTTCATGCGATATTCGTCGTGGAAAAAGCCTTCGAACAGCGCCTTGTCCTCGCGGCCGCGGCGGGCGAGCAGCGCGACATCGCCGCCGGCGCAGAACGCCCGGTCGCCGGCGCCTTCGATGACGATACGCTCGACCTCAGGGTCGGCGGCGCCGTCGAACAGCGCGCGGTGGATGGTCCGCGCCATCGCCAGGTTGAGCGCGTTGAGCGCCGCCGGCCGGTTGAGCGTCAGCCACAGCGCCCGGCCGCGCCGTTCGATCAGGACTTCGGGTTCGATTGCGACATCGGTCATGGGCGTTCCACCATATTGTGTTTTTCGGGCATCGGCTGCGGCAGCGCACTGGTCGACAGTTTGGCGATCAGCTTGCCAGTTTCGTCGGTCAGCTCCGCCTCCATGAAGGCGACGCTGCGGCCGAGCTTGATGCAGCGGCCTTCGGCATACAGCCAGCTGTTGGCCTTGGCCGGGGCAAAGAAGCTGGTTTTCAGCTCGATCGTCGGCACCACGATGCGCGTGCCCGACTTGATGATCGCCGCCACCGCCGCCGCATCGTCGAGCATGGCGACGACGATGCCGCCCTGGACATTGCCCATCGGGTTGCAGAAATCGAGCCCGACCCTGAAGCGCATGCGCACCCGGCCGGCCTCGCTGTCGACCTCGAGCAGTTCCTGGCCGAGCAGGATCGCCGTCGGCGGCACGAACTTGCGCATCCGGTCGAGCAATTGTTCGTCGGTCATGGCCATGACGGCGGCGCCCCTACAGGATTTCGATGGTGTCGAGCCCAAAGGCTTTAAGCGTGTGTCCCAGTGCGTCAACATGCGGGTCGGCGCGGGTGAAGACGGCGCGGCCGGGCCGGGGTGGCCCCTGCCCCGCCCCCGGCCCGAGCAGATGGGCAACGCGGCGGGCGATGCCGGCGCCGCCGTCGACGAAACCGATCCGATGCGGCGACGCCGCCGCAAGCTCGTCAAGCAGCAGCGGGAAATGCGTGCAGGCCAGCGCCACCATGTCGAGCCGGTCGCCGCCGGGCTGATCGGTCAGCCCGCGCAATTCGGGCGCAACATCGGCGGCGGTGACCGTCTCGCCGGCCAGCTTGGCTTCCGCCAAAGTCACCAGCCGCGCCGAGCCATGACGCAGCACCAGGCAATCGGCGGCGAATTCAGCGGACAGCCGGTCGACGTACGGCTGGCGCACCGTCGCTTCGGTGCCGAGAACGCCAATGACGCGCGACCGCGATTGCTCGGCGGCGGGCTTTACCGCCGGCACCGTGCCGACGACGGGCAGATCGAGCGCCGCGCGGACATGCGAGAGCGCGATCGTCGAAGCGGTGTTGCAGGCGATTACCGCCAGCCGCGGCCGGTAGCGTTCGACCAGCCGTCCGAGCAGCGCCGGCACCCGCGCCGCGATCTCGGCCTCGGATTTGATGCCATAGGGGAAGCCGGCATTGTCGGCGGCATAGACGATGCCGAGGCCGGGCAGCAGGTCACGGATCGGGCCTAGCACCGACAGGCCGCCGACACCGGAATCAAAGACAAGGATGGGCGCCGGCATGGCGACCCCTTAGCCGAGCCGCAGCGCCCCGCCTAGATTAACGCGACAGCCTCGCTGCCATGGCATCATAGGCCGGCAGGGTTGTCGGGTTGATGACCCGATTGGTTGCCACCGGAAACGAGGCAAAGCGCGCGATGACCATTTCGGCCTTGGGATCGATATAGATGCCCTGGCCATGGATGCCGACCGCCATGACCTGTCCACCGGCACGATGCCACCAGAAGCTGGCGTTGCTGCCACCGTCCAGCCCCGGATACTTCGCGGCGGCAAAGGCGCTTGTGTCGCCGGGCGCCAGGATCGCGCGCATCGCCGCTGCGGGCACAATCTGGACACGCCCGGCCTTGCCACCGAGGCGAATCATCTCCCCGAACCGTGCCATGTCGCGTAGCGCCGCGGTCATGCCGCCGCCGGCAAAGCCCGTGCCGACGCGGTCGACCTGCAGCGCCGCATCCTGCTCCATGCCGAGTTTCGACCAATAGCGTTCCGAAACCTGCGTCGCGATGCTCTGGCCGGTGATGCGTTCGAGCACCCATGCAACGGCCTGGGTGTTGGGCGTCAGATAGGCGAAATCGCCGCCATGATCGCCGCGCTTGCCGATGCCGGCGAGGAAGGCGGTCATCGTCGTCGCCCCGGTATAGCCGGCCGGTGCCGGCACCGCACCGCCGGCAATCGACATGCGCGTCGGATCGGTCAGCGCCGTGCCGCGGCCGGCATAATCCTCGGTAAAGGCGATGCCGGTGCGCATGTCGAGCGCCTGCCGCACCGTCGCGTCGCCGAAACCGCTGGCGGCAAGTTCGGGGACATAACTGGCCATGGTGCGCGCCGGATCGAGCCTCCCCTCGGCAATCAACGTTTCGGCGAGGGTGCCGACGAAGCTCTTGGTGACCGAAA
>JBBQKM010000288.1:0-4134 GCA_038326915.1 Sphingomonadales bacterium | reverse complement strand
CCGCGAGGATCAGCAAATCGAACATCATGGTCATCCCGCAATTCGCCATGATCGGCGTCAGTCGCGGTGTTAGCCGATGGTTGCGCACGCGAACAATTCATTGTTTCGCGGATATCGTTCGGTTTAATGTATCGATCATGGTCGATCTCAACTACAGCCACCTGCGTTATTTCTGGGCCGTGGCACAGGATGGGAATTTGACGCGGACCGCAGCCCGGCTGAATGTATCGCAATCGGCGCTATCGGTGCAGATCCGCAAGCTCGAGCAGAATCTCGGCCAGCAGCTGTTCGAACGGCGCGGCCGCCAGCTGCACCTGACCGAAGCCGGCCGCATCGCCGTCGATCATGCCGATGCCATCTTCGCCACCGGCCGCGACCTGGTCGGCACGCTCCAGCAGACCGGGCGGACCCGCCAGCCGGTGCGGATCGGCGCGCTGGCGACGCTGTCGCGCAATTTCCAGGTCGGTTTCGTGCGACCGGCGCTCGACCGCGACGATATCGAGATCATCCTGCGCTCAGGCAGCGCCGCCGAGCTGTTGCGCGGGCTGCAGACGCTCAATTTCGATGTCGTGCTGACCAACCAGATGCCCGAAATCGACGCGCTGACGCCGATCATCGCGCACAAATTGTCCGAACAGCATGTCGGGCTGGTCGGCCGGCCGGCGCTGCTCGGCGCCACCCGCAGCTTCGCCGCGCTGCTGGCGCACCACCCGCTGATCCTGCCGACCCGCGGCAGCAGCGTGCGCACCGGCTTCGATGCGCTCGCCGTCCAGATCGGCATCACGCCCCAGATCGCCGCCGAAGTCGATGACATCGCCATGATGCGGCTACTGGTGCGCGAAAGCGCGGCGCTCGCCGTGCTGCCGCCGATCGCCGTGCGCGACGAACTGGCCAGCGGCGAACTGATCGAGGCCGAGGAACTGCCCGGCATTACCGAGACCTTCTACGCCATCACCATCGAACGGCGCTTCCCCAACCCGATCGTCCGCCTGCTGATCGCCGGGGCGCGTGAAAGTTTTGGCGCGTGATCGAAGACGCCTAAGGGCCGTGGGCCCCAGGCCCCATTTCGGCGGCGCTACGCCAGCGCCATATAGTTGAGCTCGTCGATGACGATGTTGTAGCGGCCCGCATCGGTGCACAAATACCGCACGAACGCCGAAAGCTCCGGCAGTCCGGTGGTCTGGATGTCGCCATAGTTGGGATCGAACAACAGCGCCCCGCCGGCATTGGTGCGCGCCGCCACGGCATGGTGGAAATCGCTGTTGTCGGACCGTTTCTTGCCGTTCAGGCTGATATAGAAATGCGTGCCCACACCAGTGATTGGCATGTCGTTGCACAACATCTCGCCGCTGTTGCGCAATGCGCTGTTCGCATCCAGGAACTCCTGCATTTCGAGGAATTTTCCGATCGCGCCGGTCTTTTCGATGCCCTGTTTCTGGGCCAGCATCATGGCGCGAACCTTGACGACCGCGTCACCCGCCTTGGGGTGGACACGCGGACTGTTCGGGGCGGCACGCTGGCCGGGCCCCAGCCAATCCCAGAAATCCTCCCCCTTGGCGCTCATCGCGAGCCAATAGGCACACAGCGCATAGCAGACGCCGTCGGACGTGCTCGTCTTCATCCACGAAACATATTTATTGTCTTCGCGCGTGACCTTGTCGCCGGTCGCCTTCGCCTGGATCGCGGCATTGCGGCTGGCAACGTCGCCGACGGGCCCGATGATCGTCGGCTCGCCGGCATACCAGCGGATGTCCTTGCCCTGAACATATTCGAACACCACTGCTGGCATGACGATCCCCCCGGCTCAGGTCGCCATTATTGCCCGTTTCCCCGGCAATTGTAAAATGCCGGCAACTTTAAAACGGGGGGGCCGATCAGCCCATCGTCTCCGGCTGCCCGACATGCGCGAGGAAATCGGCCTTGCCTACCGGCACGCCCTGGGCGCGCAGGATCGCATAGGCGGTCGTCACGTGGAAAAAGAAGTTCGGCAGCGCAAAGCCGGTGAGAAAGGCCGCGCCGGTGAAGCGATAGCCCATGCCGTTGGGGAATTTCAGCTCGATCGGCCGGTCGGCGCCCGCTGCCACCGCCGCCGGGTCGACGCCGGCGATGAAGGCCAGCGTCTTGTCGATACGCTCGCGCAGCTCGGCAAAGCTGGTTTCGGTGTCTGCCATCGCGGGCGGCGTGACCCCGGCAAGGCGGGCGACGGCGCCCTTGGCCGCATCGGAGGCCATCTGGATCTGCGCCGGAAACGGCCGCATGTCGTCGGCGAGCCTTGCCGCCATGAGCTCGGCTTCGGGCTTGGCCGCCGCCGCCTTGTCGAGCCAGGCGCGCATGTCGGTCAGCGCATTGGTGAAGACCGGGACCGAGGCATCGTAAAGGGTGAAGGCCATGGCGAAAGCTCCGATTGATTGACTTTAAGAACCGTTTTGGTTACACCGCGATGATAGCGCTCTTTCTCATTCCAGCCAGCCTTATTCGCGTTTGCACGGTTGTGGACACGGCGCGCAAACTTGTGTCGAAACCGTCAACTTCGACAACTTCCGGTGCGTCGGTCACAGACCGCTCAACCCCACCAGCCCCATGCCATCGGCGATATCGGCGGCGATCGCCGCCTGCAGCGCGGCCGCATCACCGGCGGCGATCGCATCGAGCGCGATCCGGTGCTGGTCGATCAAGGTCGCGGTGCCATAGCGGCTGTAGACGACGCGCATGAACGGCCCGAATTGCAGCCACAGCGCCTCGATCGACCGGTTGAGGATCTGCCGCCCGCTGGCGCGATAGATGCCGAAATGGAACGCGGCATTGGCCTTCATATACCCCGTCACATCGCCCGCCGACATCGCCGCATCCAGCGTCGCATCGATGGCGCGCAGCGCCGCCAGTGCCGCCGCATCGATATGCGGCAGCGCCAGCACCGCGGCGGCGGGTTCGAGCAGCAGCCGGCAATCGAGCAGATCGGCAAAGCGCGCCGCGGTCATCGCCGGCACCTCGATGCGGCGCTTCGACCGGATGGCGATGGCACCTTCGGCGGCCAGCCGGCTCAGCGCGTCGCGCACCGGCATCTGGCTGACCCCCATTTCCAGCGCCAGGCCGCGCGTCGACAGGTCGGCGCCGGGCATGATTTCGCCATCGATCATGCGCTGGCGCAGGCGGTCGTAGATTTCGGCGTGCAGCACCGGGCGCGGCGGGGCGGGCATATCTGGCATCGTTACGGCAGTTGCCCTCGCTTGACCGGCACGGCATCTGCTATCACACTTGCAATCGTCCGTCATCGGCACGCGCGGGCACGAAAAACAGGGGCTTTATGGCCGATATCGCCGAATGGATTCGCACCCGGGGCATCAACGAGGTCGAATGCCTGATCCCCGACATGAACGGCGTGCTGCGCGGCAAGGTGCTGCCGGCGACAAAGCTGGTGCAGTTCGCCCGCGACAACACGCTGCGCCTGCCCTCCAGCGTGTTTTCGGTCACGATTACCGGCGATTACGCCGATGTCGAAGGCGATGACGAGGCGTTTTCCGATCCCGACATGGTGCTGGAGCTCGATGGCTCCACCCTGTGCGTGGCGCCGGGATTCAAGACACCGACCGCCTATATCTTTGCCGATGCCCACCATCCTGATGGCACCCCCTGGGCGTCATCGTCACGGCACGTGCTGAAACGCATGCTGGAGCTTTATGCGGCACGCGGCTGGCGGCCGCTGATGGCGCCGGAACTGGAATTCTACCTGACTGCGGTCAACCCCGATCCCGATTTGCCCCTCACCCCGCCTGCCGGCCGCTCGGGCCGCGCCGAAACCTCGCCGCAACCCTATGGCCTGGAAGCCATCACCGAGCATGAGGATCTGATCGAGGCGATCTATGAATTTTCAGAAGCCGCCAACCTCAACCTCGACACGATGATCCACGAGGTCGGGACGGCGCAGCTGGAAATCAATTTCGTTCATGGCGACCCGATCCGCGTCGCCGACCAGGTGCTGCTGTTCAAACGCATCGTCCGACAGGTGGCGCTGAAACACGGTGTCTATGCGACCTTCATGGCAAAACCCATGGAACATCAGCCGGGCAGCGCCATGCACCTGCACACATCGGTCGTCGATATCGCCACCGGCACCACCCTGTTTGCCGACAAGGC
>JBBQKM010000287.1:0-4153 GCA_038326915.1 Sphingomonadales bacterium | reverse complement strand
TTTCGCGGCGGATATGCTGCTCGCGCGTGCTCAGCGTCAGCACGAAACCGCGCTTGCCATCGGCATCGACGGTTTCGCCACACAAGCGCCCGGGCATCTGGCGGACATGCTTGTCGCGGCAGGCGAACAGGCCAAGATAGGGCCCGCCGAAGTTGAGGCCGTTGCCGATCGACTGGCCTTCGCCGACGACAATATCGGCGCCCATCTCGCCGGGCGACTTGATCGCGCCCAGCGAAACCACCTCGGTGACGACGACGATCAGCAGCGCGCCGGCGGCGTGGCAGGCGTCGGCGAGCGGCGTCAGGTCGGCGACATGGCCGAAGATATTGGGGTTCTGCACGACGACGCACGAGGTGCCGGCATCGACCGCGGCGATCAGCGCAGCGAGATCGTCGCCGGGCCGCCCGCTGGCCAGCGTCGGCACATGCGTCACTACCTCGTCATCGGTGAAGCGGGTGAGCGTTTTGAGCACGCCGACATAATGCGGATGGACTCCACCCGACACGATGGCCTTGGCGCGGCGGGTGACGCGGCGCGCCATGAACACCGCCTCGGTCATCGCGGTCGAACCGTCGTACATGCTGGCGTTGGCGACCTCCATGCCGAGCAGGCGTGCCACCTGGGTCTGGAATTCGAACAGCACCTGCAGCGTGCCTTGCGCGATTTCAGGCTGATAGGGGGTATAAGCGGTAAGGAATTCGCCGCGCTGGATGATATGGTCGACGGTCGCCGGCACATGATGCTTGTAGGCGCCGGCGCCGACGAAGAACGGCACGGTGCCGGCGGTGAGGTTTTTGGCCGCCATCGCCGACAGCTCGCGCTCGACGAGCATTTCGGGGCCGTGCAGCGGCAGGCCGGCGATGGGCTGCGACAGCCGTGCCGATTCGGGCACATCGGCAAACAGCGCGTCGATATCGGGCGCGCCGATCACGCCGAGCATGGCCTCGCGATCGGGTTGGGTCAGGGGCAGATAGCGCATGGGTTACTCTTTCGTGAGATCGGCTCGCTCGCTGTCGCGAGCGGAGGGCAATCGGGCGGAAAAACGAATTCGAACGTAATCGGCGATCCAGTTGCCGGCGTCGTCGGCGAGCACCGGACGCAGCAGCGCGCGGACATCCTCGATGACCTGGCTGCGCTTGTTCGGCGGCACCCCGGCGCTGTCGATGAACCCGCCGCGGAAGGTGTTGAGCCAGGCCGACATGCCGCTGGGGATCGGCGTCGGCCGCGGGATGATCGCGCAGGAATCGACGCTGAAACCGCCGGCTTCGAGCACGGCGCGGAAGCCTTCCGCGGTCGGGTAATAGCTCGTCTCGTCGGGCTCGACGCGATAGTTGTGCGCCTTCAGCACAGCCCGCAGCGCCACGCGGATCGCCGCGATATTGCCGTGGCCACCGAATTCGCCGACGTAGCGCCCGCCGGGCCGCAGCGCCCGCGCCACGCCGGCCGTGACCACCGCCGGCGACCCGACCCAGTGCAGCGCGGCATTGCTGAACACCGCGTCGAATTCCTGCGCGAACGCCAGCTTTCGGGCATCGCCGATACGCGCGTCGAGGCCCTTTTCAAGCGCCGCCGCGATCATCGCCTTGTCGGGATCGATGCCGACAACGGTGGCGCCGGCGTCGACCAGTTTCTGCGTCAGCACGCCATCGCCGCAACCGAGATCGAGGATGCGCTCCCCCGGCTGTGGCGCCAGCAGGTCGAGCACCGGCGCGCCCAGTGCCGGCACAAAGCTGGCATGGGTGGCATAAAGGTTGGGATCCCAGGCGTGGGTCGAGCCGGTGGTCATCCTAAAGTGTCGCGACCCAGGCCTTGTATGCCGCGGCGTCCATCAGCCCGTCGAGTTCCGACGCGTCGGACAGCGTCAGCTTGAAGAACCAGCCGTCGCCTTCGGGCGCGGTATTGACCAGCGCCGGGTCCTCGGCGAGCGCGGCATTGGCCTCCGTCACCGTGCCGCTGACCGGCGAATAGACATCCGACGCCGCCTTGACCGATTCGACGACCGCAGCTTCCTTGCCCTTGGCAACAACACGCCCGGCCTCGGGCACTTCGACAAAAACCACATCGCCGAGCTGGCCCTGGGCATAGTCGGTGATGCCGACGGTGGCGGTGTCGCCCGTCACGTCGAGCCATTCATGTTCCTGGGTGAAATACAGCGTCATGGTTGGTTCCCTTCGGCACGGACGTAATTCTTGGGTTTGAACGGCATCGGCACGACCGTGGCGGCGAGCCGGCGCCCACGCACTTCGATTTCGAGCGCGGTGCCGTCACCGGCGTGCGCGGCCGAAACATAGGCCATTGCGATCGGCGCGCCGACGCTGGGCGCAAAGCCGCCCGAGGTGACGAGGCCGACCTGGGTGTCGCCGGCGAACACCGGCGCACCTTCGCGGGCCGGCAGCTTGCCGTCGATGGCGAGGCCGATGCGCTTGCGCGGGGCGCCATTCAGCAACTGGCCGAGCACGATGACGGCGCCGGGGAAGCCGCCTTCCAGCTTGCGGCGCTTGGAAATGGCGAAGGCCAGCCCGGCCTCGATCGGGTTGGTGCCGGGATCGAGGTCATGGCCATAAAGCGGCAGCCCCGCCTCCAGCCGCAACGAATCGCGCGCGCCAAGGCCGATCGGCTTGACCTCGGGCTCGGCGAGCAGGGCCTCGGCAAAGGCTTCCACGCCGTCCGACAGGATCGAAATTTCGAAACCGTCCTCGCCGGTATAGCCCGAACGGCTGACCCAGAGGTCGTAGCCGGCCCAGGCGAAGGCGGCGGCGCGCATGAAGCGCAGGTCGGCGACGCCGGGCACCAGCCGTTCGAGTACGGTGACGGCTTCAGGCCCCTGCAGCGCCAGCAAGGCCCAGTCGTCGCGGTAATCGACGCTGATGCCGCCGGCGCGCAGATGCGCGATATCGGCGGCCTTCACTGCGCCATTGACGACCAGATACAGGTCGCGCTCGCGCCGCGTCACCATCAGGTCATCGAGAATGCCGCCATGGCCGTCGAGCAGCAGCGAATAGCGCAGCACGCCGCTGCCCAGCCCGGTGATGTCGCCCGGCAACAGCGTTTCGAGCGCCACGTCCTCGGCGAGTGGCACCAGCAGCTGGCCCATATGGCTGACATCGAACAGCCCGGCATGGGCGCGCGTCCACAGATGCTCGGCGATAATACCTTCGAACTGGATGGGCATGGCATAGCCGGCGAACGGCACCATGCGCGCGCCCAGGCGGCGATGCAGGGCATCGAGCGGCAGCGACTGGGCAGCTTCGGTCGAATCGGCCACACGGACCTCCGGCAACAGTCGGGCAGGAGGGAGGAGTCCCCCGCGCCTGCCCCCACCTGTCACCGGACCTGAGAGCTTTCGTGAGTGACCTCACTTACCCCTTCGGTGGGACGCTGCTCGACGCACGCCCGCTTTCCAGAATGTCGCAGATTACGCCAGCGCGGTCCTTTTGCCTGAGAGATTCCGGGGGCGGCTTGCTCCTTCGGCGGCAGGGCAGCTTGCGCCCCCTGCACTCTCCCGCGCTGACGCCGGAGTTGCCCCCGACGACAGCGCTTCGATGCGGGAAGCGCCCCGCAGAGTCAATGATGTTGCGATGCGGCAAAGCCGCAGGGTATGTTGCGACGCGGCAAAGCCGCATGGGCATGTTGCGACGCGGCAAAGCCGCAGGCCCGGCTATTTGGTGATGTTGTACGCCAGCCCCGCTTCGCCGAGCTGGAAGCCGATGAGCAGTTCAAAGCTCGCGGCGCGCACAGCCGCGCGAACCTGCGGGTCGGACATCGGATCGGTGGCGGCGTCGATGTCGCCGGCGCGGCGCTTCTTGTCGAGCTTGGCCTGGATCTCGTCGGGCAGCCGTGTCGCCGATCGCGCCACCCGCGCCTGGGCCCCGCCGCGGCCGCTGGCACGCAACTGGCCATCGGCAAAGCTGACGCTGACCGCGCCGATCTGTTTCGACACGATCAGATTGCCGCCCTGCACCACGGTGGCGAACACCGGCAGCGTTTCGGTGCGCGCGCCGGCGGCCGTGCTGCGCCGCGCCAGCACATCATAGGTGACGTCGCTGACCAGGGTGTCGGTGCTGGCGTTGCGGGTTTCGCGCACAGGGGTGAGCGTCGGCACCAGCGCGAGCTTGGTGGCGTCCTGCGGGGGTCCGGGGCGGTGCAGGGTGAG
>JBBQKM010000286.1:0-4163 GCA_038326915.1 Sphingomonadales bacterium | reverse complement strand
ACGGCAGCTTTCCGCCTCTCGCCGCCAGGAATTTGCCATTCAGCAACCGGCCCAGTTTCCGCCGCGCCGCATCGCCTGAATGAACGTCCGGTTTCGGGCAGCGGTCAATCAGCGCTGAATGACCAGCATTGGGTCGTTCCTGACATCGGCCCCAATCATCGCGATCGCCAATCAACAAATTACGCAGGGCATGCACACGCCGCTACGGCGTCCCCGCCCGTCAGCGAAAGCGTTCGATCACGCGATAGTCGCTGCCGTCATGGCTCAGCCGGCTTTCCCAAAGCGCAAAGCCGGTGATGGCAAAGGGTGCCGTTGACAGCGGTATCACCGGAAAGCCGCCTAGCGGCCCCGCCTCGCGGCCGAAGCGGGCGACGGTGATGTGCGGCAGGAAGGCGCGGGTTTCGAGCGGCACGCCGATCCGCGCCAGCGCCTGGTCGACCCGCTTCGCCAGCGCCGTCACCTCGGCCTGGGGGCTGACGCCGACCCAGAGCGTGTCGATGCGGCCGCGACGATCAAAGGCGCCGTGGCCGGCGAGCGACAAATGAAAGGGCTGGACGTTGACCGTGCCCAGCGCGGCCAGAATGTCGGTGGCGCGGTGGCGATCGACTTCGCCGATATAGCGCAACGTCAGGTGTAGCTGGTCGTCGCGTTGCCAGCGCGCGCCGGCGACGCCGCCCATCGCCGCCAGCAGGCCATCGCGGACGGCGGGCGGCAGCTCGAGCGCGACGAAAAGCCGGGTCATTTGATCTTCGCCAGCTCCCGCTCGACCGTCGGCAGCATGCGCTTGACGATGATTTTCACTCCCGCGGGCGTCGGGTGGAGGCCATCGGCCAGCTGCATTCCCGGCACCGCGGCGACGCCATCCATGAAGAACGGATACAGCGCCACGCCCTGCGCCTTGGCCAGCGCCGGGTAGATGGCGTTGAATTCCCGCGCATAGGCGGCGCCCAGATTGGGCTGCGCCAGCATGCCGGCCAGGATGACGCGGATGCCCTTTGCCTTGAAGGCGCTGATCGTCGCGTCGAGATTGGCCTTGGCCGTCGCCGGCGATTGCCCGCGCAGCATGTCGTTGGCGCCAAGCTCGACAATGACAAGGTCGGGCTTGGTCTTCGCGCCGGCGAGTACCCAGTTGACCCGCGCCTTGCCTTGCGCCGTCGTGTCGCCCGACACGCCGGCGGGGATGACGGTGACGGCCTGTCCCTTGGCCTTCAGCGCCGCCTCGAGCTGCGGGGCAAAGCCTTCGCCGGGGCGCAGCTGATACCCCGCGGTCAGGCTGTCGCCGAACGCCAGGATGGTCTTGGCCAGTGCCGCCTGCGGCAATGACACCAGCCCAATGAGCAGTGCCGACTGGTAAAGACCACGCAAGATGCCATATCGGCGCATTGTTGACCGCATCCGTCTATCCTTCCAGGAGCCGCATGACCGACCATATCGTCATCGACGCCCGCGATGTCACCCTCCGCTTTGGCGTCGGCAGTGCCGCAGTCGAGGTTTTGCGCGGCGTCAGCCTGCAGGTGATGGCGGGGGAGCGTGTCGCCATCCTGGGGCCATCCGGTTCGGGCAAGTCATCGCTGATGGCGGTGCTGGCGGGGCTTGAAAAGGCGACATCGGGCCAGGTGCTGGTCGCCGGCGCCGATTTTTCGGCGCTCGACGAGGATGGCCTCGCCCGGGCGCGCCGCGGCCGCATCGGCATCGTGCTGCAGGCGTTTCACCTGATCCCCACGATGACAGCGGAGGAAAATGTCGCCGTCCCGCTCGAACTCGCCAATATCGCCGACCCGCAGGCCAAGGCGCGTGCGGAATTGCAGGCGGTCGGCCTCGGGCACCGCATGGACCATTATCCGACCCAGCTGTCGGGTGGCGAGCAGCAGCGGGTCGGCCTCGCCCGCGCCATCGCCGCACGCCCGGCGCTGATCTTTGGCGATGAACCGACCGGCAACCTTGACGAAGCCACCGGCGATTCGGTTGTCGAGCTGCTGTTCGGCCGGCTTGCCGAAACCGGCGCGACGCTCATCCTGATCACCCATGACGCGGCGCTGGCGGCGCGCTGCGACCGCATCATCGAAATGAAGGACGGCCATATCATCGCCGACCATCCGACCGCCGCCATTCGTGCTGTCGCCGAATAAAAGGGAAACCGATGCCGACATTCAACTATTTCGACGGCGACACCGAATGCGAAGGCTTCATCGTGCTGCCCGCAGGCGCCGGCCCGCACCCGGCGGTGCTGATCGCGCACAATTGGGCGGGGCAAAGCCAGGCCGACAACGACATTGCGGCGCGGCTGGCGGCGCTCGGCTATGTCGGTATCGCCATCGATGTCTATGGCAAGGGCGTGCGCGGCGGGCTGACCGACGACAACAGCGCGCTGATGATGCCGTGGATGCAGGATCGCGCCGCGTTGCGCGACCGCCTGCTGGCGGCGGTCGAGGCCGCATCGGCGCATCCGGCGATCGACAGCGATCGCATTGCCGTCATCGGCTATTGCTTCGGCGGCCTCTGCGCGCTCGATCTGGCGCGATCGGCGAGCCCGCTGATCCGGGCCGCGGTGAGTTTCCACGGCAGCTATGCCCCGCCGGCGTTGGGGGACCAGCCGCCGATCACGGCGAAGGTGCTGGTGCTGCACGGCTGGATCGATCCGATCACCCCGCCCGACGCGACCGTGGCGCTGGCGCACGAGCTGGAGGCCGCCGGCGCCGACTGGCAGATCCATGCCTATGGCCGCACGCGCCACGCCTTTACCTTCACCGGCGCCAACAACCCCGAAGGCGGCATGGAGTATAATGCCGACAGCGACCGCCGCTCGTGGCGTTCGATGCGCGATTTCCTCGCCGATTGCTTCGCCAAGGACGCTGGTTGAACCTGCCCCTGCGCTTTGCCCTGCGCGAACTGCGCGGCGGCCTGTCGGGTCTGCGGCTGCTCGCCGTCTGCCTGATCCTCGGCGTCGCGGCGCTGGCCGGGGTGGGCAGCCTCGCCTCGTCGATCACGCAAGGCTTGAGCGAGCGCGGCCAGCTCATTCTTGGCGGCGATGTCGAGGCCGATCTGACCAGTCGCTTTGCCACGCCCGCCGAATATGCCCGGCTGGCGGCGCGCGGCCAGGTGTCGGAGGTCGTGCGGTTGCGCGCCATGGCCGGACGCGCCGGCAGCGATGATCGCGTGCTGGCCGAGGTCAAGGCGGTCGATACGCAATGGCCGCTCTATGGCCAGTTCCGCATCGCCGGCGGTGCGAAATTGCGCCCCGGCACGGTCGCCATTGCGCCGGCGATGGCCGACAAGCTGAACCTGAAAACCGGTGACCGGCTGACCATCGGCAGCGGCGTGTTCACCGTCGCCGGCGTGGTGGCGGAAGAACCCGACAAGGCCGGCGAAGGCTTTGGCTTTGGCCCCGGTGTCATCATTCCCCGCAGCGACCTCGAAGCGACCGGGCTGCTGGCCCCCGGCAGCCTGTTCCGCAGCCATTACCGTATCCGGCTGCCGGCGAACGCCTCGCCCCCCGCCGTCGTCGAGGCACTGCGCAAGGCCGCCCCCGATGCCGGCTTCCAGTATCAGGATCGCAGCAACGGCGCCCCCGGCACGCGGCGCTTCGTCGATCGGCTCGGCCAGTTCCTGACGCTGGTCGGCTTGACGGCGCTGGTCGTTGCCGGAGTCGGCGTCGCCGGCGGGGTCAGCGCCTATCTCGGCGCCAAGACGCGGACGATCGCCACGCTGAAAACGCTCGGCGCCGATACCGCGACGATCCGCGCCGTCTATCTGTGGCAGATCGGGTTGGTGACGCTGGGCGCCATTGTCATCGGGCTGGCGTTCGGCGCGGCGACGCCGTGGCTCGCGGTGCAGTTCGCCGCCGACAGCCTGCCGGTGCCGCCGTCGCTCAGCCTGCAATGGCCGGCGCTGATCAGCGCTGCCGCCTATGGCGTGCTGATCGCGCTGGCCTTTGCGCTATGGCCGCTGGCGCAGGCGGCGCGGATGCCGGCAGCGCGGCTGTTCCGCAGCCTGACCGAACGCCGCGACCGGCCGGGCGCCGGCATCATCGCCATCATGGCCGGGGCAGGGGCGGCGATCGTCGGTATTGCCGTGCTCAATGCCACCGACCGGCTGTTCGTCCTCGGTTTCATCGGCGCGGCGCTTGGCCTGATCGTCCTGCTCTGGGCGCTCGCCGGGCTGGT
>JBBQKM010000285.1:0-4165 GCA_038326915.1 Sphingomonadales bacterium | reverse complement strand
GTCGCATCGGCGATATGCTGCGCCTTGTCCGCCGCCATGGCTCCGCGCCGCACATCGGCGGCGGCGAGCAGCAGCGTCGCCCGCGCCGTGCGATCATAGAATTCGCGCAGCGGCTGGTCCTCGATCAGCTGTTCGGCCAGGTCGAGCGCGTCTTCGGGATTGCTGCCGAGAATGCGCTGGTAGAACATTTCGAGCGGCGTCAGCGGCGGCCGATCGCCGAGCAGCACGTCGAAGAATGCCAGCGACTGGACATGGCGGCCGAGGACGACAAGGCACAGCGTCAGCGGCGTCGACAGGAACAGCCCCACCGGCCCCCAGATCCACGTCCAGAACAGCGCCGCGACGAGCACCGATATCGGCGACAGCCCGGTCGAGCGACCATAGAGCAGCGGTTCGACGACATAGCCGATGATCGGTTCGACAATCAGGAACAGCAGCGCGACATGGCCGGCGATCGACCAGCCCGGATCGATCGCGGCGCCCAGCGCCAGCGGCGCGATCGCCCCCAGCACGGCGCCGATATAGGGCACAAAGCGCAGCAGCCCGGCGAGCACCGCCCATAGCCCCGCCGACGGAATGCCGATGAAGAACAGCCCGGCCCAGATGACCACGCCGAAGGCGGTGTTGACCGCCAGCTGGGCGAGGAAATAGCGGCTCAGCCGCCCGCCGGCATCGTCCATCGCCAGTGTCGTGCGGTGCAGGTCCGCGGAGCCAAAGACGCGGATGAAGCGGTCGCGCAGATCCTCGCGCTCGAACAGCACGAAGGTGGTGATCACCATGACGATGATGATCGTTTCGAGCGGCCCGAGGATCGGTTCGACGACCGTGCGCGCCAGCTGCAGCGGGGTGGGGTCGGGCTGGTGGACCTCCACCGGCACCGGCGCGGCGCCCGCCGCCTTGGGCGCCGTCACCGAGCGACGCTCGGCGCGGCGGGCACCGGCGGGCCGGGCGCGATCGAACTCGCGAGAGAACGCTGCGGATTGCGCGGTGGCATAGTCGCGCACCGATTCGAATTTTGCCTCGAGCGTGCGGGCATAGCGCGGCGCATCATCGGCCAGCGCCGACGCCTGGCCAAAGACGATAACGCCCAGCCCGCCGATCAACCCCAGCGCCATGGCGACCGTCAGCCCTACCGCCAGCGGCCGCGGCAGCCGCAGCCGCAGCAGCGCATTGACCACCGGCGCCAGTACGAACGACAGCAGGATCGCCAGGGTGATCGGCACCAGCACCGTCTTGGCGAGGAACAAGGTCGCGACGGCAGCGACGGCCGTGGCGAGCTGCAGCAGCCGGTTGATCGCCGGTTGCGTCGCACCGATGCTGGCCGCCATCACCGCCGGCAGTCGGCCGGGGGCGCCATCATCACCATTGCTGCTGCCGGTTATCATCGTGCCACCATGGCGCCATCGTCGGGTGCGGCGCGGCGCAAGGCAAGCGCGGATATGCGGTCGATCAGGCGTATTTCGCCTTGACCGCGATCATCGCCAGCGCCGCCTTTGCCGCTTCGCCGCCCTTGTCCTTTTCGGTCCTGCGCGCCCGCGCCCAGGCCTGGGCCTCGTTCTCGACCGTCAATATGCCGTTGCCGATCGCCAGCCCGTCGAGCGTGAGTGCCATGATCGCCCGCGCGCTTTCGCCGGCGACCACCTCGAAATGGTAGGTTTCGCCGCGGATGACGCAGCCGAGCGCGACATAGCCGTCATAGTCGCCGCTCGCATCGGCAAAGGCGATGGCGGCGGGGATTTCCAGCGCGCCGGGCACGGTCAGCACGTCCCAGCTGGCGCCAGCGGCCTGCAACGCGGCGGTGGCGCCTTCCAGCGCTGCATCAGCGATGGCGGTGTAGAAACGGGCTTCAACGATCAGGATGCGAGTCATGGGGTACTTTCTTTTCCCCTCCCGCCTGCGGGAGGGGCTGGGGGTGGGGGAGTCGCGCCTGCGCGGCGCAGCAATCAGGCCGCCGCGGCGATCGCCAGCGGATGCGGCGGGATGGCGCGTTCACCGACGACATTCAGGCCATAGCCCTGGATGCCGACGATGTTGCGGTGCTGGTTGGTCAACAGGATCATGTCGGACACGCCGAGGTCGCTGAGGATCTGCGCGCCGATGCCGTAATCGCGCAGCTGGAACGGCTGGCCCTCGCCCTTGGCCTTCATCTGCGTCGAAATCGCCGTCGGCGACGAATCGCGGATGATGACGATGATGCCGGCGCCTTCCTGGCCGATGACGTCCATCGCGCGGGTCAATTGCCCGGCCCGGTCGTTGGATTCGGCGAACAGATCGGCGAACATCGACATGGTGTGGACGCGGACCAGCGTCGGCTTGCCGGCTTCGACCCGGCCCTTTTGTAGCACCATATGCTCGCCATATTCGGCGGTGTTGGCATAGGTCTTGGCCAGCCAGCGGCCACCATGCCAGCTGTCGATCTCGGTTTCGGCGACCAGCTTGACCAGCCGGTCATGGGCGTGGCGATAGGCGATCAGGTCCTGGATGGTGCCGATCTTCAGGCCATGCTGGCGCGCAAAGACGATCAGTTCGGGCAGCCGCGCCATTTCGCCATCATCGTTCATGATCTCGCAGATGACGCCCGACGGGTTGAGCCCCGCCAGCCGCGCGACATCGACCGACGCCTCGGTATGGCCGGCGCGGACCAGAACGCCGCCGTCGCGCGCCACCAGCGGAAACACATGGCCGGGCGACACGATATGCTCCGGGCCCTTCGACGCATCGACAGCAACGGCGATGGTGCGGGCGCGGTCGGCGGCCGAAATGCCGGTGGTGACGCCGTCGCGCGCCTCGATCGACACGGTAAAGGCGGTCGAATGCCGGGTGCCATTGTGCTGCGCCATCAGCGGCAGGCCGAGCGTGCGCACCCGGTCGGACGACAATGTCAGGCAGATCAGCCCACGGCCGTGACGCGCCATGAAATTGACCGCATCGGGCGTCGCCATCTGCGCCGGAATGACCAGATCGCCCTCGTTCTCGCGATCCTCGTCGTCAACCAGGATGAACATGCGGCCGTTCTTGGCCTCGTTGATGATCTCCTCGACCGACGCAAGCGCCGGCCCGGTGGCGCGATCGCGCAGATAGGTTTCCAGCTTGCGCAGCGTTTCGCTGGTCGGGTTCCAGTCGGCTTCGTCGAGATTGCGGAGCGAATTGGCGTGCAGGCCGGCGGCCCGGGCAAGGCCGGATTTGGTTTCGCTGCCGTCGGCAACGAGAGCGCGAAGACGTTCGGTCAACGCACCGGCGGTCGATGTGGCGTTCATTGGAGCCCTCACATTCTGATGTGTGAACTGATTGTCCTGTCACATCGGAATGTCAATAGGCCCTATTTGGTGAAGATATCGAACGGGACGCCGACAAAAAGGCTGAGTGCGAAAGCGCCCTTGCGTTCATTGTCGTCGTTCAGGCGGTTGGTGTAGGCACCGCGCAAGCCGCCACGCAGCTTGCCCTCCGCATCGCTGGCGAAATACACCGGGACGGCGAGCGAAAAGGCTTCGCTTTCGATATCATAGGTAAAGCGCGGCGCAATCGCGAGCGGCGCGCCCTTCAAGCCGATTCGCTGGCGCCATTCGGCACCGATCAGCAATTCGCTGTCACGGCCAGGCTTGCCATCCGCGCCCGTCAGGCATTGTGTCTGCACGCTGTTCGGCAAGGGCTGGCAGAGCGTGACCGGATCATTCTCGCTATAGGTGCGGCCATATTCGGCGAACCCGGTGATCGACCATTTGCCGCGCCGGTCGATCAGGCCGCCGAAGACGGATCCCGAAAACGCGAACTTGCCGGATTTTTCGAGCGCAAAGGCGTCACGATCGACGAACGTGTAGTTCGCCTGGGCACCCTTGAAGTCGATCCCGTAGAAGCGGGTGTTGCCGGTGATGATCCTGTCGAGCCGGGCCTGCATTCCGGCCGGGTCGTAGCGGGCAACGAGCGATCCGATGCCGCCATTGCCGGGATTGTTGATTTCACACAGTTTCTTGTCGACGACCGCGGGATCGGCAACGCACGCAGCGAGCGCGGGCGCGATATCGGCGGCGTCGATCTGTGCGAGCGCTGCAAGGTTCACCGGCGTCACATAGCGCGTGAACCCGAACGACAGGCCCGAACCGTTCGAAAAGCCGCCAAGGTCGACAATCTTGCTTTCGCCATCCTTCAGATTGCCAAAGGCGCGCAA
>JBBQKM010000284.1:0-4168 GCA_038326915.1 Sphingomonadales bacterium | reverse complement strand
CCGTCCTACCACACTGCCGCGATGTAGAACGACAACCTCGCCCAGGAGTATTTCGGCGACGCTGGTATGCTCGGCTATGTCAAGAACGTCCAGCGCGCCGAAATCCGCCAGGGCATCGCTTGCGTCAAGCACCAGAACATGTCGGGCTCGGACCTTGGCGACGACCACAAGGAATATTTCGCCGGCGAGGCTGCGCTGAAGGCCGGCGGGGCGCACAACACGATGAATCAGTTTGCGGCGTAGCGCCGCGAGCGCGTAGCGAAGGCTACGCGCCGACAGGCGCAAGCCCGGCCGGCGGGGCGGTTGGCATCAGGCCAACCGAACCCGTCCGACGCCAGCATGGGCTTTGCCCATGCCAAACCCTGATCCCAATCCGTCATCCCGGCCTTCGCCGGGATGACAAGCCTGCGGATCGGCCCTTCGACCCGCTATTGCCCGGCGTCCACCAGCCCCTGCACCTGCCGGTAGAACGCCTCGCGCGCCTCGCCTTCGGGCCCCTCGGTCGCCCGCGTCCAGTCGGCGTTCGACGCAATTACCAGCCGGCGCTTGCGATCGATGAAGATGCCCTGGCCGAAAATGCCCTGCGCCGCCACCGCACCATCGTCATAGGTCCACCACTGGAAACCATAGCCCTTGCCCGGCGCGCCGATGTCCTTTTGCTTGACGATCGCCTGTGCAAACCAGTCGTCGGGCACCACGCCGCGGCCATTGGCCAGCACGAACAGCCCCATGCGGGCAAAGTCGCGAGTCGCCGCCTGCAGGCAGCAACCGGCGATTTCGTGCCCGGTCTTGCCCTTCAACCAGGTCGCCTTGGCTGCCATGCCGCCGGGCTGCCAGATCTTTTCCTGCAGATATTGCGCCAGCGGCTTTTTGGTTGCCGATGATACCAGCACGCCGATCAGATTGGTCTCGCCGGTGTTATAGTGCCAGACGGTGCCTGGCGGGTGGGCGCGCGGCAGCTTGCGCATGTAACTGACCGTCGCATCGACGCCCGGATCGGGCGTGGCGTTGTTGAAGCGCGCGACATCGGCGTTGGGATCTTCATAATCCTCGTTCCAGCGCACGCCGGAACTCATCGTCAGCAACTGCCGGACCGAGACATCGTCATAGGCCGAACCCCGCAGGTCGGGGATATACTGGCTGACCTTGTCATCAAGGCTCTTGATCGCGCCGTCGCGGATGGCGGCACCGACGAGGGTCGAGGTAAAGGATTTGGCGACCGAAAAGCTCGTCCAGCGACCATCGGCAGCAAAGTCGAGGCCATAGCGTTCAAAGCGAATTTTGCCATCCTGCACGATGACGATGCCCGCGGCGCGCTGGCCGGCGAGGTAGCGATCGACGCCGGGGATGACCAACGGCTTGCCCGCGGGCAACGCCAGCGGCTGTGGCGACGGCGCAATATCGCTTGCGGTTGCCAGCACCGGCAGCCGGTCCATCGCCCGGAACGCCGCATCGCGCTGGTCCTGCGACCAGGCCAGCACATCGGCGTCGGTGGGCATGGCGGCCAGCAGCCCACGCGTTTCCGTGTCGAGGCTGGCATACCAGATTCCACCGGCAAGCAGGGCTGCCCCTGCAACCCCCAACGCTATCGTCCGTTTGCGCACGCCGGATCTCCCACCTTGGCGAAATGCCGGTTCCGGGACCTGGCTGGGGCGGCAGGATTCGAACCTGCGAATGCCGGTACCAAAAACCGGTGCCTTACCACTTGGCGACGCCCCATCGCGGAGCCAAGCGACCTAGGTCAGCGGCGCGCCCCCGGCAACCCAAAATCGTGCCACGGGGGCCGGCGCGTCATTCTGCCGGGCGGGCGGCGAAGTCGGCGGCGCTATACCGGGTCAACCACATGACGCTGCAATAGGCGATGAAGGCGACGACAAGCCAGACAAGCCCGGTGCCCGGCCAGATCACCGCGCCGGCGTTGGGCAGCGCCACCAGCGCCAGATAGACCCACAGCCCGCGCGGCCAGCCGATGCTGGCATGGAGATGATGGTGCAAATGGTTACGGTCGCCTTCGAATGGGGATCGGCGCTGGCGGATGCGCACCGCCATCAGCCGCACCGTATCGAACACCGGAATCGCGAACATCACCGCCACATCATCGGCGCGCATCGTTTCGAAATCATGGTTGTAGGCATAGATCGCCGCCAACCCGAAGAAGGCCGAAATGGCATAGCTGCCGGCATCGCCGAGAAACAGCTTGCCCGCCATGTTGAAGCCCCAGATCACCGCCAGCGCTGCAGCGGCGGCCGCCAGCACCGGCAGCAGCACCGCCGGTGCGTGCAGCGCCAGCACGCCAGTCCAGATCAGCCCCATGCCGGCGACAATGCCGTTCTTGCCATCAGCCATGTTGACGGCGTTGAGCAGGCCGACGAGGCACAGCAGCGTAAAGACATCGCCCAACGCACCGAGCAGCCACAGCTGGTCCATCCCCGAAAAGCGCAGGAACGCCAGGCTGAAATCCGGGGCATCGCTGGTCACCAGCAGCAGCATGGTGATCGCCGCCCCCAGCCGCAGGATCGGCGACAGGTGAAAGCGATCATCGGCGATCCCGATCGCGAACATCACCGCCACGGTCGCCGCCAGCCAGGCGAGGTGCAGCGCCGGTGCCGCCTCGGGCACCAGCCGCGAGGTCAGCCACGCCGATCCGACAATTGCCAACGCGACCGCGAGGCCGCCAACCAGCGGGGTGATGCGATCATGGCGCTTGCGACCGCCATCGGTATCGGGAAAATCGAGCAGCAGCAGCGCCTCGCCGATCGGCCGGGCATAGCTGCCGATGGCCAGCGCCAGGATCAGCGATGCGACCGCGGTCAGTGCGGAAAGTGCCAGCATGGACAGTCTGCCGTTCCCTTTTCGCGCATCCCGGGGTTCTGTGACCCCATCGACCCGCTCCACCCCTAGCCGCGAACGCATTTCCAACGCAAGAGTTCGCAAGGCGGAGGGCAGATTGATGACAATTCTGGTGACAGGCGCGGCAGGCTTCATCGGCGCCCATGTCAGCCGCGCCCTGCTGGCGCGCGGCGATCGCGTCATCGGAATCGACAATCTCAACAGCTATTATTCGGTCGGCTTGAAGCAGGCCCGGCTAGACCGGCTGATCGGTCGGACTCCGGGGTTCCGCTTCGTCCACGCCGATTTTGCCGATGCGGAAGCACTGGCGTCGGCAATCGGCGACGCCTGCATCGACAGTATCGTCCATCTCGGCGCCCAGGCCGGTGTCCGCCATTCGATCGACGCACCGCGTGACTATGCCCACAGCAACCTTGCCGGCCAGCTTGAGATCCTCGAGCTGGCACGCCGCCTCCGCGTCCGCCACCTGGTCTATGCCTCGTCATCATCGGTCTATGGCGATTCGACCCGGCTGCCGCTTTCGGTCGATGATCGCGCCGACCGCCCGGTCTCATTCTATGCCGCCACCAAGCGCGCCAACGAACTGATGACCGAAAGCTATGCGCATCTCTATCGCATCCCCGCGACCGGCCTGCGCTTCTTCACCGTTTATGGCCCGTGGGGCCGCCCCGACATGGCGCATTGGCGCTTTACCCAGCGCGTGCTCGCCGGCGAACCGTTGCCGCTGTACAATGGCGGCGCGCTGCAACGCGATTTCACCTATATCGACGACATCGTTGCCGGCGTGCTGGCGGCGCTCGACCGGCCACCGCGCGACGACGGCGTCGAAAAACCCGGCGGCTTCGTGTCGCCGCATGCGCTCTACAACCTCGGCAATGATCAGCCCGAACAGGTCGGCACGCTCGTCGAACTGATCGGCGAGGCGTGCGGGCGGGTGCCGATCCTCGATCCGCAACCGATGCAGCCCGGCGATGTCACCGCCACCTGGGCCGATATCGGACCGGCGCGCCGCGATCTCGGCTATGCCCCGGCGACGCCGCTGGCGATCGGCGTGCCAGCGTTCGTCGCCTGGTATCGCGACTATACCGGGATTTGACCGGGCGTAACGAACCGGCAACAAGCGGCGGCATGAGCAAATCGCTGCGCCTGTCGGAAAAATGGTTCAATCGCGGCCTGTGGGTCATTGCGGTGATCTTCGCCGGCTTTCTGATCGGGCTGGGCAACATCATCGTCGGCGACCTGCCGATGGTCGATGGCCAGATCCTCCAGGAAGACTTCCTGCCCCCCGCAGCGCAACCGCTGAAGGACCAGGCCAAGG
>JBBQKM010000283.1:0-4172 GCA_038326915.1 Sphingomonadales bacterium | reverse complement strand
CAGCACCTGCTGGAGATCGGCTTCGGTGACGGTGAAACAGCCCTGCGAGCGGCCGATCTTGCCGAGGTTGCGCGCCATCGCTTCGGTGACATAGGGCGCGGTGTGGATGACGATGGCACGCGGCTCGGCATTGCAGTTGCTCGGGTCGAGGCCGGTCAGCCGCATCGACCGGCCGTGCTTGCCGACATATTCGGCCCCGGTGACAAAGGCGCCGTTGCTCGACGCATAGCTGCCATCGGCGTTGGAAAACTGCTTCAGCCAGCCGCTGTGCGCCGGATCGGAGCCGCGGCCGTGCGCCACCAGCATCGACGTCGTGGCGCCCGATGCGAGATCGACAAGGTGGAAACGCTTGTCGCGCGAAGCCTGGGAATAGTCGGCGATGGCGATGACATCGGCGTTGGCAACCTGCCCGCGATGGCGCTGCAGCGAGGCCAGCGCGCGGGCGAGCAGGCGCGGATCGAGCGGCTGGGCCGCGGCTGCCCGCGCCGGCAGCGCCGCCAGCGCCACACCGGCGGCGGCCAATCCCAGAAAGCTTCGGCGATGCAGCAAATCGGCTCCTGTGCGGTCAGATACCGCGGAAGGTCGCAAAATCCGCCAAGGGTGCCCGAGACGGGCGCGCCGCATTGGCAGGGTCATTGCCATCAATAAGGCCGATGGCCATGCCGGTGAAGAGCATGCGGTCATCGGGTATCCCGAGAAAGGACCGGATTGTCGCAGGATAGATCGCCCAGCACTCCTGCGGGCAGGAATCGAGCCCTTCCTCGCGCAGCAGCAGCATCAGCGTCTGCAGATACATGCCGAGGTCGCTCCACTGCGGCGGCCCCATGGTTTTGGCGACCGTGCAGAACAGCGCCACCGGCGCGCCGAAGAACTGGAAATTGCGGGCAAACCACATCATCCGCTTCATCTTGTCCTCGCGCGGGATGCCGAGCGCGCGATACAACTCCTCCCCCACAGCAAAGCGATAATCCTTGTAGGGTGACGGCAAGTCCTTGGGATAGATGCTGTATTCGGTCGGTTCGCCACCGGGCAGTTCCATGATGCGCTTTGCCATGATGGCCTTCAGCGCAACCAGGGGTTCGCCGCCGACGACATCGATATGCCAGGGCTGGACATTGCCGCCGGATGGCGCGCGCGCCGCCTTTTCGACGACCCGCCGGATCACCGCCGGATCGACCGGCGTATCGAGGAACCCGCGCACCGACCGGCGCGAGGCAACGGCTTCACTGACGTTCATGGCAAACCCCATCTTTCATCATGCCCGCGAATTGCCTAGGGATGGCGGGTGTTGTCCAGCCTCCCCAATCTGCTGACCCTCAGCCGCATCTTCGCGGTGCCGCTGCTCGTGGCGCTGATGTGGGGGCCGGGGCACTGGCAGTGGCTGACGGCGTTCGTGCTGTTCTGCATCGCCGGGCTGACCGATTATCTCGATGGCTATCTGGCGCGGGCGCAGGGCACGGTGTCGAAGATCGGCGTGTTCCTCGATCCGATTGCCGACAAGATCATGGTGGCGGCGACGATCGTCATGCTGGTGCACAGCGGTCTGGTTCATGGCGTCGCGGTCATCGCCGCGCTGATCATCCTGCTGCGCGAGATCATCGTTTCGGGCCTGCGCGAATATCTCGCCGGGCTGCAGGTGTCGTTGCCGGTGTCGCAGCTGGCGAAATGGAAGACGGCGTTCCAGATGATCGCGCTCGGCGCGCTGGTGCTCGCCGGCGCATCGCCGTGGCTGCTGCCGCGCGTGCCGGTGCTCGAAATCGGCCTGATCTGCCTGTGGATCGCCGCCGGGCTGACCCTTGTCACCGGTTATGACTATCTGCGCGTCGGCCTGAAGCACATGGCGTGATGCAGGCGCTGTATTTCGCCTGGGTGCGCGAGCGCATCGGAGTCGGCGAGGAACTGCTGTCACCGCCGGCAGAGATTGCCACCGTCGCTGCCCTGCTCGACTGGCTGGCGGGCCGGTCGCCGGGCCATGCGGCAGCGCTCGCCAACCGCAGCGCCATCCGGGTGGCGATCGACCAGGATTTCGTCGGGCCGGAAGCGCTGGTGGCCGGCGCCCGCGAGATCGCGATCTTCCCGCCGGTGACGGGGGGATGACGATCGGACCTGTCACCCCGGCGCAGGCCGGGGCCCATAAACCACAAGCTTGGTGGTGCGGGCGCCCATGTTGCGCCGAAGCTGGTGGTTTATGGGTCCCGGCCTACGCCGGGATGACTGACACTTCGAAATGATCACCACTCGCACCCAGGCAGAACCTTTCGACGCCGCCGCCGAAACCGCAGCGCTGACGACTGCACGCACCGACATCGGCGCCGTCGTCACCTTCACAGGCCATGTCCGCGCCGAAAACGGCCTCGAAGCCCTCACCCTCGAACATTATCCCGCCATGACCGACCGCCAGCTGACCGCGATCGCCGCCGAGGCCGCAGCGCGCTGGCCGCTGCTCGGCGGCACCGTCATCCACCGCCACGGGCGCCTGTTGCCCGGCGAGGCCATCGTGCTTGTCGCCATCGCCAGCGCGCATCGCCAGGCGGCGTTCGAAGCGGCCGAATTCCTGATGGACTGGTTGAAAACCCGCGCGCCGTTCTGGAAGCACGATGGCAGCGGCTGGGTGGCGGCCAAGGCCAGTGATGACGCGGCCGCCGCACGATGGGGGAAAGCATGACGGTCACGCTCTACCAGTTCCGGATTTCGCCGTTCTGCGACAAGGTGCGGCGTGCGCTGAAGCTGAAAGGCATCGCCTGGACGGTCGTCGAGGTGCCGGTGGTGCCGCCGGGCAAATTCAAGCACATCAGCCCGACCAACAAATTCCCGGCGGTCGATTTCGGCGGCCGCATCGTTGTCGATTCGACCGATATCATCGCCCATCTCGACACGATTGCGCCCGAACCGCGGCTGATCCCCGCCGACCCGCGCGACCGTGCCGACGCGCTGATCCTCGAGGACTGGGCCGATGAAAGCCTGTATTTCTTCGACCTGACGATGCGCAACTGGCCGCAGAACCGGCAATGGTTCCTCGACGATCTGCTCCACGCCGAAAGCGGTTTGAAGCGCCGTATCCTCGAGCGGCTGGTGCCGGGCGCGCTGCGCAAGGTGGCGGTCAACCAGGGGCTGGCGCGCAAGACGGAGGCCCAGGTCGTCGCCGAGCTGACGCGCCATTACGACGGGCTCGATGCCAAGCTGGCCGGGCGCGACTGGCTGGTCGGCAGTGCCATCAGCATCGCCGACCTGGCGGTGCGGGCGATGGTCAACGTTCTCGACCGCACTGTTGAGGGCAAGGCGCTGGCCGATGCCCGCCCGGCGCTGAAGGCGTGGTGCGAACGGGTCGACGCGGCGACGCTCTAGACCGCGCCCGGCCGCCGCAACGGTTTAGACGGCGCCGGGACGGCGAAACCCTTTAAACAGCGCCGGGACGGCGCGTGGCCGGCGGCAGCGGCTGACTGCCGAAATCGAGCACCGACGACGACACCACATCGCCAAGCGCATCGACGACCAGCCGCAGCCGGCGGTGGCGCGTCGAAAAGGTCAGCCGGAAGGTTCCGGCATCGTCGCCGACCCCGGCCTCGGTCGCCGCCTGGATGGCGCCGGATTTCAGCAGCGCCTGCACATCGGCCGCCACCAGTTTCAGCCCGTCGGCGATTACCTCGGCGGCGACGGTAAAGCCTTCATTGTCGATCTCGATCATGGCGGTTGCCCTTGGCGGCTGGCGAGCCGCAACGCAAGCTGCGGCTGGCGAGCTGCAACGCAAGCTGCGGCTGGCGAGCCGCGATGCAAGCTGCGGCTGGCGAAGCCCTTCGCAAGCTGTTAGGGCGACCGCGCGGTCAGAGGATCGGGCGATCGCCGCTGTGGCAACGCAGGGGAGGAAAGTCCGGGCTCCACGGAACGCGGTGCCGGGTAACACCCGGCGGGGGCGACCCCAGGGACAGTGCCACAGAGAGCAGACCGCCGATGGGCGTTCCTTCGGGAACGCGACAGGCAAGGGTGAAAGGGTGCGGTAACAGCGCACCGCGCGATGGGTAACCAAAGCGGCATGGCAAACCCCACCGGGAGCAAGACCGAATAGGGGCGGCACGTGCGCCGGCGAAGGCCAGCACACAGGGCAGGAACCGGCCCCGACCGTCCGGGTTGGTTGCTTGAGGTTGTCGGCAACGGCAATCCTAGAGGAATGATCG
>JBBQKM010000282.1:0-4180 GCA_038326915.1 Sphingomonadales bacterium | reverse complement strand
CTGTTGAAGCGTGACCTGCCCGCCGACCTGACCCCCGAATATCACGGCTTTCGTGAGGAGGACCTCGATCGCCCGGTGCATATCGGCGGCGCGCTCGGGCTACAGACGGCGACGATCCGCGAGCTGGTGACGATCCTGCGCGCCAATTATTGCGGCAATGTCGGCCTCGAATACATGCACATCAACGATGTCGAGGAACGCCGCTTCCTCCAGGACAAGATCGAAGGCCGCGACAAGGAAATCCAGTTCACGGACAATGGCAAGAAGGCCATTCTCAACAAGCTGGTCGAAGCCGAATATTTCGAAAAGTTCCTCGGCCGCAAATATGTCGGGACCAAGCGCTTCGGCCTCGATGGCGCCGAAGCGATGATCCCGGCGATGGAATCGATCATCAAGGTCGGCGGCCAGCTCGGCATCACCGAGATCGTCTTTGGCATGCCGCACCGCGGCCGGCTCAACATGCTCGGCAATGTGATGCAGAAACCGTTCCGCATCATCTTCCACGAATTCGGCGGCGGCTCCGCCAATCCCGATGATGTCGGCGGTTCGGGCGATGTCAAATATCACCTTGGCGCCAGCACCGATCGCGAATTCGATGGCAACAAGGTCCATTTGTCGCTGGCGCCCAACCCGTCGCATCTTGAGGCTGTCGATCCGGTGGTGCTCGGCAAGGTCCGCGCCATCCAGACCATGGCCGACGATGCCGAACACAGCCGCGCCATGCCGGTGCTGCTGCACGGCGATGCGGCCTTTGCCGGCCAGGGGATCGTTGCCGAATGCTTCGGCTTTTCAGGACTTACCGGTTACAACACCGGCGGCACCATCCATTTCATCGTCAACAACCAGGTCGGCTTCACCACCAGCCCGCAGTTCGCACGGTCGTCGCCCTATCCGTCCGATGTCGGCAAGATCGTCCAGGCGCCGATCTTCCACGTCAACGGTGATGATCCCGAGGCGGTGACCTTTGCCACCAAGGTTGCGACCGAATTCCGCCAGGCGTTCAAGCGCGACGTCGTCATCGACATGTGGTGCTATCGCCGCTTCGGCCACAACGAGAGCGACGAGCCGAGCTTCACCCAGCCGCTGATGTATGCCGCCATCGCCAAGCACCCGCCGGTCAGCGAACTTTATGCAGCGCGACTGCGGCGCGAACAGGTGATCGACGATGGCTTCCTGCAAGCGGCGATCGATGGCTACACCGCCGGCCTCGAGGCCGATTTCGATGCGGCTGCCGGCTTCAAGGCCAACAAGGCCGACTGGTTCGAAGGCCGCTGGGCGGGTCTCGGCAAGCCCAAGGACGAGATTGGTGCCCGCCGCGCCGCGATGACCGGCGTGCCGGCTGCGGAATTGCGCGCCATCGGCGAAACGCTGACCACGGTGCCGCCGAGCTTCAACATCCACAAGACCCTGGCGCGCATTCTCGAGGCCAAGGCCGAAACGCTGAAAACTGGTGCCAACATCGACTGGGCAACCGCCGAGGCGCTGGCCTTTGGCTCGCTGCTGCGCGATGGCAATGGCGTGCGCCTGTCCGGCCAGGATTCGGGCCGCGGCACCTTCAGCCAGCGCCACGCGGTGTGGACCGACCAGCTCGACGGCTCACGCTACACGCCGCTGAAAACCGTCGGGCCGCAGTTCGAGGTGCTCGACAGCCCGCTCAGCGAATTCGGCGTGCTCGGCTTTGAATATGGCTATGCGCTCGCCGATCCGCGCACCCTGGTGCTGTGGGAAGGCCAGTTCGGCGATTTCGTCAACGGTGCCCAGACGATCATCGACCAGTTCATCGCATCGGGCGAGATCAAGTGGCTGCGCGCCAACGGCCTCGTGATGCTGCTGCCGCACGGCTATGAAGGGCAGGGGCCGGAGCATAGCTCGGCGCGCATGGAGCGGTTCCTGCAGCTTTGCGCGGAGGACAATCTCCAGATTGCCAATGCGACGACGCCGTCGAACTATTTCCACCTGTTGCGGCGCCAGCTGCTGCGTGATTTCCGCAAGCCGCTGATCATCTTCACGCCGAAATCGCTGCTGCGCCACAAGCGGGCGGTGTCGACGATTGCCGACATGGACGAAGGCACCAGCTTCCACCGCTGCCTCGACGATCTGGCGCCGTGCACGCCGGACAAGGTGCGCCGCCTCGTGCTGTGCACCGGCAAGGTCTATTATGATCTGCTCGAAGCGCGCGAAAAGACGGCTCGCGACGATGTCTATCTGCTGCGTGTCGAACAGCTCTATCCGTTCCCGGCCGATGTTGTCGCCGATTATGCGGCGCGCTTTGCCAACCTTGAAGAGGTCGTCTGGGCGCAGGAGGAGCCGCGGAACGCCGGTGCCTGGACGTTCATCGCGCCGTTGATCGAGGCTGCATTGGGCCGCCGGCCGCTTTATGCCGGCCGTTCCGCCGCCGCCGCCACCGCGACCGGCCTGATGCGCCGCCACAACGCCGAACAGGCAAAGCTGATCGCTGAAGCATTGGGCGCCAGCCGCGCCGAAGTGACCGCCGCCATCCGCAGCGGCCTCAAACCCAAAACCAAGGCAGCATAGCATGGCAACCGACGTCATCATTCCGGCGCTGGGTGAATCGATCACCGAAGCGACCGTCGGCCAATGGCTGAAGCAGCCCGGCGATGCGGTCGCAGCCGACGAACCGATCGTCAGCCTGGAAACCGACAAGGTCGCGGTCGAAGTGCCGTCGCCGGTCGCCGGCACGATGGGCGAACAGCTGTTCAAGGTCGGCGACAATGTCGCGGTCGGGGCGCGAATTGCGATTATCGAAGCGGGCGGTGCCGTGGCGGCAGCCGCGCCCAAGGCGCCCACTGCGCCAGCGGCGGCCGCTGCGCCTGTAGCAGCGCCGGCGCCGGCTCCCGCGCCGGCTCCTGCCGTTGCTGCCCCTGCCGCCGCCTCGCCCGCCGTTTCGGCGCCGCTGGACGCCATGGGCCCGGCAGTCCGTATCCTTGTCGATACCTATAATCTCGACCCCGCCAGCATCACCGCCAGCGGCCGCGACGGCCGGTTGACCAAGGGTGACGTGCTCGCTGCGATCGAAGCCGGCACGGCCAAGGTGCGCGGCGCCGCCGTACCGGCCGCTGCCGCCGCACCGGCAGCCAGCGAGCGCAAGGTCGAGCGGGTGAAGATGACCCGCATGCGGCAGACCATCGCCAAGCGCCTGAAGAGCGCGCAGGACACCGCCGCGCTGCTGACGACGTTCAACGATGTCGACATGTCGGCGGTGATGGCCGCGCGCGCCAAGTACAAGGACCTGTTCGAGAAAAAGCACGGCGTCCGCTTGGGCTTCATGTCGTTCTTTTCGCAGGCGGTCGTCATGGCGCTGCGCGATGTGCCGGCGGTCGGTGCCTCGCTGGAAGGCGAGGAAATCGTCTATCGCAACTATGCCGACCTCGGCATCGCCGTGTCGTCGCCGGGCGGTCTCGTCGTGCCGATCCTGCGCAACGCCGACAAGCTGAGCTTTGCCGAGACCGAAAAGGCCATCGGCGATTTCGGCAAGCGCGCCCAGAACGGCCAGCTGAAGATCGAGGAGCTGCAGGGCGGCAACTTCACCATCAGCAACGGCGGCGTTTTCGGCTCGCTGATGTCGACGCCGATCCTCAACACACCGCAATCGGGCGTGCTCGGCTTGCACCGCATCGAGGATCGCCCGGTCGTGCGTGACGGCGCGATTGTCATCAGCCCGATGATGTACCTGGCGCTGTCGTACGACCATCGCATCGTCGATGGCCGCGAGGCAGTGACTTTCCTCGTCCGCGTCAAGGATGCCATCGAGGATCCTTCGCGCCTGCTGATCGACCTGTAAGGAACACGCCATGGCCGCCCCTGAATTTGATGTCGTCGTCATTGGCGCCGGCCCCGGCGGCTATGTCGCGGCGATCCGCGCGGCGCAGCATGGCCTGAAGGTCGCCTGCATCGAAAAGCGCGATCGCCTCGGCGGCACCTGCCTCAACGTCGGCTGCATCCCGTCGAAGGCGCTGTTGCACGGCAGCGAGTTTTACGAGGAGGCGCACTCGGGCGCGCTTGCCAAGTTCGGCGTCAAGCTGGGCAGTGTCGAGCTCGACCTGCCGGCGCTGCTTGGCGAAAAGGACAAGGCGGTCAAGGAGTTGACCGACGGCATTGCCTTCCTGTTCAAGAAGAACAAGGTCGAATGGGTGAAGGGCGAGGCGCGCTTCATCGATGC
>JBBQKM010000281.1:0-4180 GCA_038326915.1 Sphingomonadales bacterium | reverse complement strand
AGCTCGGTCATCGCGCCGGCCAGCGCGCGGGTGAAGACGCCGTGGCGATCGGGTGCTGCGCCGCGTTCGCGCGCGACCTCGCCGTCGTCGGCGGCGCCGATCTGGACTTCATAGGGCTGCAGGCCATGCGCTGGCGGCGGTGGCAGCCGCGCGACGGCGGCGCGGACATCGGCGACATAGGCCGGCGGCGCGGTATCGACCATCGCCAGCCGTGGCTGGCCGCCGCCGAGATCGCGGGTGATCGACCCCGAATGGCATGAATCGGCGATGGTGACGAAGTTCACGCCGCGCGCCAGCGCCGCATCGATCAACTGCCGCAGCTCGACATCGAGGATGTCGTTGACGCTGCCGCCGCGGCCATCGTGCGGCACGATGGTGCCGCTCATCCCGCCGGCCTGGGTGCCGCTGCGGTCGACCGCCTGCGAACCATGGCCGGAATAATAGAACAACAGCGTGTCCCCCGGCCGCGCGGCGGCGATCTGCCCGGCCAGCGCCGCGATGATGCCGGCGCGGGTGGCGCAGGCGTTGACCAGTGTGATCGAAGCGCCGGTAGCGGGGCAGGGGTCGCCCGGCCCGGTGGTATCGACCGGCAGCTGCCAGCGCGCCGCCAGCACCGATTTCAGCAGCGCGACATCGCCGACCGAGCCGCCGAGATCCCTGAATTCCGGGTCGCGATTGCCTGGTTTGCCAGCGGTGAAGCGATAGCTGTCGATGCCGACGAACACCGTGCGCACCGCGGCCGCCGCCGGGGTGCCAAGGCTGGCCAGCAGCGCGATCAGCCAAAGCGCCTTCATGCCGGCGGCGCCCGCAGCACCCGGATGACCACCGGCTCGCCGTCGCCGCCGAAATCGAACAGGGCCGGTTTCTGCACCGGGCGTGGGGCTGGCGGCGGCGCGGTGCCGGCGGTGATGCTGCGCGCATCGGTGACAGGCGCCGTCGCGCCGGCCGCGCCGCGTGCCACCTTGGCGGCGAGTACCGGCACCGCGGCGACGCCATAGCGCAGCCATTCCGACAGGGTGACTCGGCCATCGCCGTCGCCATCGGCAAGCCCCTTGTCGAGACCGTCGTTGACCAGCGCATAGGTCAACAGGCCATGGCTCAGCGCGCCGTCCTCCAGCGCCACGTCTTCGGCCTGGGTGGCGGCGATGATGCGGATGCCCTTGTCGAACGCCAGTTGGCCAAGGCCGGGGTCGCCCATCGGCCCGGGCTTGAACCCGGCGGTATCGACACTGGCGGCGCTATAGCAGGCGTCGATGATCATCGTGATCCGCCCGGCATCGGCATGGCGGGCCCATGCCGTCAGCTCGGTCGACGACATCAGCGAGGCGGGCAGCGGCTCGCCGTCGGGCCCGGGCGCCGCATCGGCGGGGACCATGTAGAATTCCTTGTCGATGGTGATGCCATGGCCAGAAAAACTGAGAATGACATCGTCGTCGGGGGTCAGTTTCGTCAGCTTGTCCTGCCCCAGCGCACGCAGCCGCACCGCATCCGCCGGGGTGTCGAAGCCGTTGAGGCGGCGCAGCACCGCGGCGATATCGGCCTTGTCGGCATTGCGGGTGCCGTCGCGCGCGACCAGCAGCACCCGCACCACAATGCCCGGTTGGCCGGCAAAGGCCCGCACCATCTGTTCGGCGTCGTTGGCGGCATAGCGCAGCCGCCAGTGCGGATTGGTGGTGGCATCGACGCCGATGGCAACGACGACGGTGCGGCGCGGGCGCGGCGGCAGGCTGGCGGGCGGCTGATAGGCATAGGTCCAGGTCGGTCCCTTGATGCGATCCTCGTTGAAGGCATAGGCCGACAGGGTGATCGGCCGGCCGTCACTGGCGATCGGCACGACAAAGCGTTGCGGCGTGACCGGAAAGGCGGTGTCGGCGCAGCCCCGGCAACCACCTTCGCGCCGGCGCGGCAATGCCGTGGCGGCGCGCCAGCCCGTGTCGTCGGCGGCGATGGCGCGGGTCATCGTCGCGTCGGGCGCCTGCCGCACCAGCCGGCCGTCGACGAACAGCCGCAGGTCGTGGACGCCGGACTTGTGGCGAGCGGCAGCGCCGGCGGGGCCATCGACCTGGTCGTCGCCGTCGCTGGCTTCCACCGTCACCGTCACGGCATGCTGGCCCGCAACCGGGGTGACGTCGGTGATCCGGACCGTCGGCACCGCGCGGTTCAGCGCCCGCACATCGGCCAGCGGCGGAAACGCCCGGGTGCAATCGCTGGCAGCAAGGCAGGCGAACAGCCGCCGCACCAGTTCCGGTTCATAGCGGCTGCGCATGAAGGTCTGCGCCGGCAGCGCGTTGAACGGCCGGTGCGGCATCACCCAGCGCACGGCATCGGTGTCGGGGCCCAGATTGGTATCGTAGCGGCCATCGGGCAGCGCCGCGAAGAACCGATTGCCGGGAAAGGTGAAATAGCGGAGCAGCGGCACCGTCTCGCCCTGGTCCCAATTGCCCGGCTGCGCGGTGCGCACCGGCGCCGGCCGCGTGTCCCAGAATCGCAGCGAACCATCGTTCGACGCCGCCCACAGCAGCGGCAACGTGTCGAGATACCCGCCTGTCAGCACCCCGGCGCCGGGCAGCGCCGCCAGCCGCCGGCCGGTTCTGGCGTCGAAGCGTTGCAGCGCCTGGTCGAAAACCGAGCCGACCGCGACGGTGGCATCGTCGCTGTCGAGCAGCGTCGTTTCGTCGATCATCGTCGGCAGCGACACCCCCGCCACCGGGCTGTCGTTGTTGATCAGGCGGACTTCGCCCTTGAAGGCCCATAGCCCGGTGCGGCCGCTGCGCGACACCGCCAGCCGCCGCGCGATCGTCTGGTCCTCTTGCAGCCCACGCTGGTCGGCGGCCTTGAAGAAATAGCGAAGCTCCACCGGTTGCGCGGGGTCGCTGCCGACGTGCAACCAGTTGGCCGGATAGACACCCCCGACCCGCTGGCGCGGCCGGGTGGCGGCATAGATTTCCCATTGCCCGGCGATGCCGCCTTTCGACGGCCCGACCGTCAGCGCCGTCACCAGTTCGCGCGCTGCTGCCGGCGGCAGGCGCCGCTGCTGCCAGTGGCGCGCCAGCGTGAAGCCGGTGCCAGCCGGGTCGTCGCGTTCGAAGAACCACAGCCCGTCCGCCGCCGATGGCACCGCGCCGCAACTGCCCGGGCCGGCGGCGACGAACAGGCCATCGTCGCCGACCGGCGTCATCAGGCAGCGGCCGGGCACGGTGCCGAGCTGCCGGCCGGTCACCGCATCGGCGACGATGGCGGCGATCTGCCCGGTCGTGCTGGCGACGAAATAGCGTTCGCGGCCGATCCAGCCGACATGATCGTTGCCCGGCGGCGCGGCGATGCCGGGCACCGGGTCGCTGCTGCGGCTGTCCCAGATCGCCGCCGTGCCACTGCCGTCGCGGCGCTGGGTCAGCCGCGCCAGCCGCACGCCATCGGGCGACATTGCGGCCCCGGCGAAATAATCCTTCTGGGCGCCGGCGAGGCGGACGACGACGCGTGCCGGCGGCAGTCGCGGCCCCGACGTCGGAGCATAGGCATTTCCCGGGGCGTTGCGCTCGACCAGTAGCCCGCTGTCGTCGCGGGTGAGGCGGATCGGGTCGCCGCCCCAGTCGCGTCCCGGCGGCAGCGCCGCCGTCGGAGCGACCTGCATGATGCGGTCGGCCTCGGCCTCGGGCACGATGGTCGGCGGCGGCACCGGATCGAACTGGCGTGTCTTCAGGTCGACCGCCAGCCGATAGCGTTCGCCGCTGACCTCGCCGTTCTTGTCCGGCAGGCCATAGCCGAGGACGGTCAGCAGCGCCCGGTCATGCCCCTCCTCCGAGACAAGGGCGAGGCTTTCGACCCGGCCGCCATTGACGAGGCCGTTGCTGCCGAGCAGCGGCATCGGCAGCCGGTCGACGATCTCCCCGGTCAGCGCATCCCAGACGATGACCGTCATGTCGGAACCCGTCGCCGTGACCAGCCGCGCGGAGCCGTCGTGCAGCCAGGCTGCAACATCGACCGGGCCGTCATGGCCATACTGGACGACCAGGCGCGGCGGATACAGGGTCGGCGCCGGGCCCCAGGTCGTCGATACCGCGCGCCCGGCCGGCGGCGGCGTGGGTCCGGCGGCTGGCAACGCCACCGGCTCGGCCGCCGCCAGGCCGCTGCAAAAGCCGATCACGATGCCCAACGCCCGCCGGATCATGCCATATCCCCT
>JBBQKM010000280.1:0-4225 GCA_038326915.1 Sphingomonadales bacterium | reverse complement strand
ACCGGTTCGAAAGCGAATGTGGCGCATCTGCTGTCGGAGCCAAACTTCGAGCTGATGCGTCACGACGTTACATTCCCGCTCTATGTGGAGGTCGACGAGATCTACAATCTCGCCTGTCCGGCGTCGCCGATCCATTACCAGCGCGACCCGGTGCAGACGACCAAGACCAGCGTCATGGGCGCCATCAACATGCTGGGCCTGGCCAAACGGACCAAGGCCAAGGTGTTCCAGGCGTCGACGTCGGAGGTCTATGGCGATCCTCACGTGCATCCCCAGACCGAGGACTATTGGGGCAACGTCAATCCGATCGGCTTCCGCTCCTGCTACGACGAGGGCAAGCGCTGCGCCGAAACGCTGTTCTTCGACTATCGCCGCCAGCATGACCTCGGCATCAAGGTCGTCCGCATCTTCAACACCTATGGGCCGCGGATGGACCCCAATGATGGCCGCGTCGTCAGCAATTTCATCGTCCAGGCGCTGAAGGGCGAACCGATCACCATCTTCGGCGACGGCAGCCAGACCCGCAGTTTCTGCTATGTCGACGACATGATAGAGGGGTTCCAGCGCCTGATGGCCACCCCGCACGCGATCACCGGCCCGATCAACATCGGCAATCCCGGCGAATTCACGATGATCGAGCTTGCCGAGCTGGTGCTGAAGCTGACCGGATCGAAGTCCACGCTGGTGCGCCGGCCGCTGCCGACCGACGATCCGCGCCAGCGCCAGCCCGATATCACGCTGGCCGGCGCGGTGCTCGACTGGGCGCCGCGGGTACAGCTGACCGAAGGGCTGGAGCGCACCATCGCCTATTTCGACCGGCTGCTCGCCGAAGCCAGCGCCGCCTGACCGCAGCTGCGATGCCACGGGCTCTGATTGTCGGCGTATCCGGGCAGGATGGCGCCTATCTGGCGCAACTGCTGCTGGGCAAGGGCTATGAGGTCTGGGGCACGTCGCGCGACGCCGATGGCCGCGATTTCGCCAATCTGGGCGCGCTGGGCATTACCGGCAGCGTCGTGCGGCGGTCGATGAACCCGCTCGATCTTGGCTCGGTAATGGGGCTGTTCGGCGATTGCCGGCCCGACGAAATCTACAATCTCGGCGGCCAGAGCTCGGTGGGGTTGAGTTTTGCCCAGCCTGCCGAAACCCTGTCGAGCATCGTGCTCGGCACCCAGAACCTGCTCGAGGCGATCCGGCTGACGCGGCCGAGCGCGCGCTTTTACTCGGCCGGATCGTCGGAAAGCTTCGGCGATACCGGCGGTGTGCCGGCCGACGAAGACACGCCGTTCCGGCCGCGAAGCCCCTACGGCGTCGCCAAGGCCAGCGCCTTCTGGCAGGTCGCCGCGTGGCGCCAGGCCTATGGGCTGTTTTCGGCGACCGGCATCCTGTTCAACCACGAAAGCCCGCTGCGCCCGGCACGCTTTGTCACGTCAAAGATCGTCCATGCCGCGGCGCGCATCGCCGCGGGCAGCGCCGAACGGCTGACGCTCGGCCAGACCGACATAGTGCGTGACTGGGGCCATGCGCCCGAATATGTCGAGGCGATGTGGGCGATGCTGCAACAGCCGGAACCGGAAGATTTCGTGATCGCAACGGGTTATCCGATGAGCCTTGATGATTTTGTGGGCGCGGCGTTCTCGCATTTCGGTCTCGATCACCGTGCCCATGTCGACAGCGACCCGGCGTTATTCCGCCCCAACGAGATCGGCTACAGCTGTGGGCGGGCGACGCGCGCCCGGGAACGGCTGGGCTGGCAGGCGCGGCTGCACGGGCCGGCGCTGACCGCCCATCTCGCCGAAGCGGCAAGGCAGGAATTGCAGCGTGGCTGATACGCTCATCATGCAGGTAAAACGGCGCATCGGGCCGCTGCTCAACGTGCCGCAAATCAACGCCCTGCGCGGCGTGCCGATGCCCGATGTGGCGGGTGAGGCAGCGCAGCAGGCGATCGCCCGTATGGTCGTCGAGGGCGGCCGGCTGGTGGCGCGCGTTGGCGAAACCGAAGGCCGGGCGGCAGCCTGGTATCTGCGCCATCGGCTTGGGCAGTCGGGCGATCTCCCACCCTATGAACCGCTCAACCGCGAACGGCTGAAGCTGCTCGCCGGCTATTTCCCGACGACCGATGCCGGCATCGACCGGCTCGCGGCGCTCTATGTCGAGGCGATTGCGCGCATCGACCTTTATGCCGCCTGGACGCCGCACGACAAATTGCTGTGCCCGCGCACCGCGTTGAAATGCCGGCTCGTCGATATCGACCCGTTTTTCACCCGCACGCGCTGGCCGCTGGCTTGGGCGGGCAAGCGCGTCACCATCGTCAGCCCGTTCAAGACGACGATCATGGCGCAATGGGCGCGGCGCGCCGAACTGTTCGCCACCCCAATGCTCGGCGACTGCGACCTGAAGGTCGTGCAGGCGCCGCAGACCCAGTGCGAAACCGATGTCGCCGGGCAAAGCTGGTTCGACAATCTCGACCGGCTCGACGGCATGGTGGCCGATACCGACCCGCAAGTCGTCGTCATCGGCGCCGGCGCCTATGGCCTGCCGGTCGGGGCGCGCGCCACGGCGCGCGGCGCCACCGCCATCGTCATGGGCGGATCGACGCAATTGCTGTTCGGCATCATGGGCAACCGCTGGGAGATCAACCCGGCCTACAAGGCGCTGATGACCCCGGCCTGGACGCGGCCGGGTCTGGAGGAACGCCCGCCGGGCTTCCAGAACTTCGAAACCGCCGGCGGGGCCTATTGGTAACATCGATGCAGATGTGGACCTATGAAAGCCGGAATGCCCCTTTCGTCGAGGTGTTCCGCCGCACGGCGACCCGCGCCGGCTATGCGGTCAACATCATCGGCCCCGCCGCCGAACCGCCCGGCTACACGCGCTTTCGCGCCGCCTATCGCCATCTGTCGGTCAACAGCGAAGGTTTCGAGCTCGCCTGCTATCGCCGCTGGTTCGAAATCGCCGCGCGCGTCGCCCCCGACGATCATTTCGTCCATGCCGACAGCGACCTGGTCGTGCAGACGGGGTTTGCCGATCTGCCGGCGGAACTACGCGATTCCGGCGCACTGGTCGCCAGCATCGGCGCCACCGACGATGTGCCGGAGGAACAGATCAACGCCGGCTATTCGATCTGGACCGGGCGGCGGCTGCACGATTTCTGCGATTTCCTGATTGCCCGCTATGAAAATGGTGCTGACGGGCTGGCGGCGCTGCGCGATGCCTGGGTGGCCGCCGGCAATCCGCGCGCGGCGATTTCGGACATGGTGCTGCTGTATCTCTGGGTCACCGAAACCGGCGTGCCGTTCGTCAACAGCAACCGCGTCATCGCCGGGCAGTATATCGATCACACCTTTTTCATGCCCGGCTGCCAGGGCACGCAGTTCCGCATGACGCTGGGGCGCAAGGCACTGGCCTTCCGGCGCGACGGTTTCTGGCTGACAACGGCTGGCGGCGAACCGGTCCGGCCGGTGTCGCTGCACCTCGTCGGCCGCTACAAGATCATGGCCGAAGCCATCGAGGCGAGGGACAGCCTGGGGCTGGCAGCGAAATCGGCGTATATCCTCGGCGGCCGGGCCGGGCGCGGCATGCTGGGGCGGCTGGGCATCAGCGCGTGAAGGCCTTTGCCGTACCGACGGTAACCTCCGGGCTGGCCGCGGCGCTGTCGGTGCTGTTTTTCCTGGGGCTCGCCAATCGCTTCGGCGACGCGATGCTCGGCCAGATCATCCTGGTGCAGACCGCGGCGGCGCTGGTGCAGATCGCACTGATCCCCAGCTGCATGGTCTATCTGCTCGGGGCGCCGGGCGGTGCCGATACCGATGCGCGCTATCGCGAAGGGCTGGCACTCGAATGGGCCGGCACGCTTGCCGGGCTGGTGATCGTCGGAATCGGGGAGGCGGTCAGCGGCGCGGCCGGAGCGGGGGCGGTGATGCTGTACCTGTCGCTGGCGCTGCAGGCATCGGCGGCGACGATGGGGCGCGCGCGGGTGCGGAACCAGTGGCGCCGCTACATGCTGTGGATATTGCTGCCCAATCTCATTCGCGTGCCGCTGGTCTGGGGGCTGCCGTGGCTGGCGGCGGCGCAGGGCTGGACGGTCGCGGGGTTCGATCGCAAGACAATCATTTTCCTGTGCTTCCTGGTGCCCGATGCGATCCGTTTTCTTGTTCTCTACCTGCCCGGTGCGCTGGTGCATTTTCGCTGGCCGGGGTTGGCGGCGATCCGCACCGCAGGCCGGCAT
>JBBQKM010000279.1:0-4254 GCA_038326915.1 Sphingomonadales bacterium | reverse complement strand
TTCGCGCGCGCGGACGCGCGGCGGAAAGCGGCCGGCGAGTTTTTCACGGTCGATCAGCCAATCGGGCTGGGGGTAGGAGCCGACGAGCGAGGTGGGAAACAGCATGGGCGGGGCCTTTCTGAGGGCGGGACCAACTCCCTCCCCGCAGCGGTAGGCGACGCCTTCGCGTCAGCGGGGAGGGAGGGGGCGGGGCTTGCATCGACTACGGCCCATCATAGGAAATGGCCGCCGCCGCGGCACCCGAGAGCATGAAGCCGATCGGGCGTTCGGATTCTTCCTGCAGATGCGCGATCAGGCTGGCGGTGCGCGCGAGCAGCGAAATGCCCTTCAGCGCCGCCAGCGGGAAACCGACATCGAGCATCACCGCCGGAATCGCGCCGTTGACGTTGATCGGCAGCGACCGGCCGATGACGCCGGGCAGGCAGGCGCCAACGGCGCGCAGCGCGGCAATGTGCGCGCCTTCGATGCCGTGGTCGGCGGCGAGCTGGAGCAGCAGATTGGCGCGCGGATCGCCGCCGCTGTGCTGGGGGTGGCCGAAACCGGGAATGGCCTTTTTGTCGGCGCGGAGGGCGCGCACGGCGGCTTCGGCATCGCCGCCGGCAACGACGTCGGCAAGGAAGCGGCCGGCGACTTCGGCGCTGCCGAGGACGACCGAGCCGCAGCCAAGCAGCCCGGCGGCGATGGCGCCGTGAAACGCCTCGGGCGCCGCGGCAAAGGTCATCCGGGTGGCGACGACGCTGGGCACCAGGCCATGTTCGGCGATGGCGGCGAGCACGGCATCGGCAAAGAACTTCTGCGTCGGCGTCGGCGCGGCGCCGGTGACGAGCAGCCAGAAATAGCTGGTGAAATCCATCTTGCCGATGATCTCGCCGACAAGATCATGGCCGCGGACGCGGATGGTTTCGGCGTCGGACGTGCAGATGGCGGTGTAGGGCGCGTCCTGCTTCCCGATGCGCATCACGATTCCCCAAGCTATTCGATTTTCGAACTTGTCTTCGTTATGCGAAGTTTGTATCAGACGTCAACGACTTTGCTGCGTCCGTTCCGGCGGACGCGGCCGGGTTAAGGGGTCGATCAGGGGTCTGCACCGCCGATTTCACTTGAACGAGCGATCAAGGAAAATACCGCCGAAATCACATTGAATCGATCCGTAAACGCAATCGTGGCTGCCGGCCGTGCCGGTCCCCGTCACGGAAATGGGGCGGAAACAGGCTGTAATCGCAGCGAAATCGGGTCGGAATTCCCGGCGCCGGGCGACAATGGCACCGTGGTGGAGCCGAAATCGCCGGCAATCGCGGCGGCTGAGCGGCATTTGTTGGTTTTGGGCCGTACCGAAACCGCGCGAGAATCGCCTGCGACGCGTCGCTGGCAGCAGGAGAACGACATGGCGCTGCCCCTTTCCGATGTCCGGGTGCTCGAAATGGGCACCTTCATCACCGGCCCCGCCGCCGGCATGATGCTCGCCGACCTCGGCGCCGATGTCATCAAGATCGAACAGCCCGGCACCGGCGACCCGTTCCGGTCGTTCCGTGGCGGGCTCTATGCCCCGCATTTCCAGACCTGGAATCGCAACAAACGCAGCGTGACGCTCGATACCCGCACGCCGGACGACCTCGCGGCGCTCGACAAACTGATCCTTGATGCCGATGTTTTCATCCAGAATTTCCGCCCAGGCGTCGCAAAAAAGCTCGGCGTCGACGCCGAACGGCTGCAGGCGATCAATCCGCGGCTGGTATACTGCTCGATTTCGGGCTTTGGCAGCACCGGACCCGACCGGAATCGCCCCGCTTTCGACACCGTTGCCCAGGCGGCGAGCGGTTTTTTGCGGCTTTTGCTCAATCCGAGCAAACCCCGCGTCGTCGGGCCGGCCATCGCCGACGCGCTGACGGGCTTCTACGCCGCCCAGGGCGTGCTCGCAGCGCTGTATGATCGCCAGTTGACGGGCCGCGGCCGCCTCGTCGAGACCTCGATGTTCGAAGCCATGTGCCACTTCAACCTCGATGATTTCACCCATTTGCGGTCGGACAACCAGCTGATGGGCCCGTACAGCCGCCCGCATGTCAGCCAATCCTATGTGTTTCAGTGCAGCGACGGCCAGTGGATCGCCCTCCACATGTCGTCGCCGCCCAAATTCTGGGAGAATTTGGCCACCGCCGTCGATCGCCCCGACATGCTGGCGCTGCCGGCATTCGCCTCCCGCGAGGCCCGGATTGCCCATTATGAGGACGTCGTGGCGTTCCTGGCACCCATATTTGCCACCCGGCCACGTGCCGAATGGTGTGCCCGGCTGACCGAATTGGAGGTGCCGAACGCCGCCGTCGCCACGTCGGAAGAGGTGCTGGCATCCCCCCAGGCGGTGCATCTTGGCCTCGAAATCACCGCGCCGGGGCCGATGGGACCCTTCCGCACCATCCGCTCACCGCTCAGTTTCGATGGCGAACGGTCGACGTTCGTGACCGCGCCGCCGCTGCTGGGGGCCGACAATGCCGAGATTCTGGGCCGCAATGGCCCCGCCTGAGGCCTTGCCTCGCAGCATTTCGTCCCATAGCGCTGGCAATATGGCGCGCGAACCCAAGGATCCGGAGTATCTTTCGACCCTGCAACGCGGGTTGAGCGTGCTGCGGGCGTTCGACCAGACCCACCCGGAGATGGCCTTGTCGGAGGTTGCAACCGTCACCGGCCTGCCCCCGGCGGCGGCGCGGCGGTGCCTCAACACCCTCGTTGCACTGGGTTATGTTGCGCAAGTCGGGCGAAAATTCCTGCTGCGGCCCGAGGTTTTGGCGTTCGGATCGGCCTATCTGGCGTCGATGAACATCGAACAGGTGGCCGTTCCGCCGCTGCAGGGGCTGCGTGACAACACCGGGGACTCGGCGTCGCTGGCGGTTCGGTCGGGGCGCGACATCCTGTATGTGTGCCATATCCCGACGAATCGGCGCATCCGGCTGGGTGCCGGGGTGGGAACACGCTTCCCGGCGCACGCAACATCGATGGGAAAAGTGCTGCTGGCGTACCAGGATGGCGCCGCAATCGACGCTTTTCTGGCCGCCGCGCCGCTGGCCAGGCTCACCGAACGCACCGTTACCGACCCGCAGGCGTTCCGCGAGCGGCTGAAAATGGTGCGGGAACACATGTACGACTCGGCGCTCGATGAGCTCGATTATGGCATTGTGTCGGTGGCGGTGCCGGTTTTCGGCCCCGATGATGCGATCGTCGCGGCGATAAACTGCTCGACATCGACGACGCGCATATCCCAGGACGAGCTGGTCCGCACCCGCCTGCCGATGCTGCGCGAGGCCGCCGCCGAGATCAGCGCGCAATTGCGGCGCTGGCCGACCCTCGCACGGTCGCTCGCCAGCGGCTGAGACCGCCGCTTTCGGCGCGTTTCGGTGGCATCGAAGCCGGTTTCGGTGCGATTTTCGGCGCTTTGCAACCGCCGCTTTTCCCGGGCATCCCGATTTTTTCCGTCGGAAACCGCACGCCCGGTCTCCAGCATCGCGGCAATCCTGCGCGAAATCGGCCGTTTACCAAGGATTTTGATACGGTTCCCAGTGGATCGCGGCTCCGCGCCATCACGCTTCGTCCCACCCAGCGGCCTGCGCAGCAGGCGCCGGCAAGGATTTCGCGTCGGTTTCGAGCGTTTTTTCCTTGATTGCGCAATCAACTGACCAGAACGCCGCCGGTGCCACCAGCGACACACCTTCGCAACCCCATAATCTTCGCATAACGAACTTGACTTCGTATTGCGAAACATTCATCGCTGGCCAAGGGCGTCGCCACAGAAGCGGCGCCGCTGTGCTTGGGATCGGGGGAATCGGCATGAAGTCGCTTGGAACGCTGTCGTTGTTGCTTGCCGGTTCCGGCCTGGTCATAGCCTCGGCAGCGTTCGCTCAAACAGCCGCGCCGCAAACCGCAGCAGCCCCCGCGGCGGCCGAGCCCGATGAAATCCTCGTCACCGCAACGCGCCGGTCCGAATCGCTGCAGGATGTCCCCGCCTCGATCACCGCCTTCACCGCCAAGACCATCGAAGCCGCCGGCATCGTCCGCCCCGCCGACTTCATCGGGCTGACACCCAACGTCAACCTGGTGCAGACGCAGAACGCCGGCAGCAGCTTCGTCATCATCCGCGGCATCACCCAGGCGCGCAATTCCGAGCCGTCGGTGGCGGTAGTCGTCGACGGCGTCCAGCAGGTCAACGCCGCGCAGTTCAACCAGGAACTCGTCGATATCGAACAGATCGAGGTACTGAAGGGGCCG
>JBBQKM010000278.1:0-4286 GCA_038326915.1 Sphingomonadales bacterium | reverse complement strand
CGGCGAACGTCGATTTCGCGCCGCGCCTGGTCGCGCTCGGCACCGTGACGCCGCTGCAATCGGTGGCGGTGCGGCCGCGCATCGACGGCCAGATCACCGTGATCCTGTTCCGCGAGGGCGATAATGTCCGCGCCGGCCAGCCGCTGTTCCAGCTCGATGATCGCGCAGCGCGCGCGGCGCTGGCCCAGGCTCGCGCCGGCCTTGCCAGCGCCCGTGCCCAGGCCGTGCAGGCGCGCGGCGACTTCAACCGCGCCGAAGCGCTTGTCGGCAAGGGCTTCATCTCGGGCGCCGTCGTCGACCAGCGCCGCGCCGCCGCCGGCACCGCCGAAGCAACGATCAGCAGCGCCCAGGCTGCGGTGCAGAGCGCCGAAACGACCTTGAGCTATCTGACCATCCGCGCGCCGGTCAGCGGTCGTACCGGCGAAATCGGTTTCCGGCTCGGCGCCAATGTCCGCGCTGCCGATGCCGTGCCGCTGGTGACGGTCAACCAGCTGTCGCCGATCACCGTGCGCTTCCTGGTGCCGCCCGAACAGATCCAGACGGTGCGGTCGGCAATGGCGGGCGGGCCGCTCACCGTGGCGGTCAAGCCGCAGGACGACGATAGGGCGCCGCCGATCGCCACCGGCCGGCTGACCTTCCTCGACAACAATGTCGATCCGGGCAACGGCTCGGTCGCGGCCAAGGCCGAGTTCACCAACGCCAACGACACGCTGTGGCCGGGTGCCATCATCAATGTCGAGCTGCCGCTGGGCGCCGCCGCGCCGCGCATCGCGCTGCCCGAGGCGGCGGTGCAGACCGGCCGAGATGCGCCGTTCGTCTGGGCGATCGGCGCCGGCGGCAAGATCGCCATGCGCGATGTCACTGTCGCCGGGCGGGCGGAGGGCAAGGTCTACCTCGCCAGCGGCGTCAGGCCCGGCGAACAGATCGTTGTCGATGCGCTGTCGAAGCTGAAACCGGGCGACACGGTGCGCACCAAGGCCGGCGGCCCCGGCCGGCCGCCGCGCACCGCCGAGGCCCGGCCGCAGCCAGCGGTCGCCGGCTGATGGGTTTCGTCCGCCTTGCCGTCGAACGCCCGGTCGCCACGGTGCTGCTCAGCCTGGCGATCATCTTTGCCGGTATCTTTGGTTATCGCACCCTGCCGGTATCGGCGCTGCCCGAGGTCGATCTGCCGACCATCCAGGTCAGTGCCAATCTACCCGGCGCCAACCCCGCGACGATGGCATCGGCAGTGGCGACGCCGATCGAGCGGCAATTGTCGACCATCGCCGGCATCGACCTGATCACCTCGTCATCGACGACGGGTTCGACCAACATCACCATCCAGTTCGCGCTCGATCGCAACATCGATGCCGCCGCGCTCGATGTGCAGTCCGCGCTGTCGGCGGTGTCGCGCCGCTTGCCGCGCGAAATGCCGGTGCCGCCGACGTTCAAGAAGATCAATCCCGCCGACCAGCCGGTGCTGATGCTGTCGATCCGCGACAAGACGCGGGCGAGCAACGCGCTGCAGACCATCGTCGACACGCTGGTGGTGCCGCGCATTTCGACGATGACCGGCGTCGGCGAGGTGCAGACCTATGGCAGCCGCCGCTATGCGATGCGCGTGCAGTTCGATCCGGCGGCCCTGACGGCGCGCGGGTTGACTCCGGGCGACGTGCGCGACGCCATCGCCGCCGCCAACAGCAATGTCGCGGTCGGCTCGATCACCCGCGGTGAACGCAACTACACGCTCGATGCCAGCGGCAACCTGACCCGGCCGGAAGAATTCGCTGCGATCATTGTGGCCACCCGCAACGGCCTGCCGGTGCGTGTCGGCGATCTCGCCAAGGTCATCGACAGTTTCGAAAACTTCTATGGCGGGTCGAAATTCAACGGCGAACCATCGCTGACCCTCGCCATCTCGCGCCAGCCCGGCGCCAATGTCGTCAAGCTTGTCGACGATGTCATGGCGACGCTGCCGGCGATCAGCGAATCGGTCCCGCCGTCGATCTCCATCACGCCGATCGTCGACCGTTCCGAATCGGTGCGCCATTCGGTTACCGACGCGCAGTACACGCTGGTCGGCACCGCCATCCTCGTCATCCTCGTCATCTATCTGGTGCTGGGGGACTGGCGCGCCACGATCATCCCGGCGGTGGTGCTGCCGCTGGCGGCGGTCGGCACCTTTGCCGGCATGTATTTCTTCAAGTTCAATCTCGACAACCTGTCGCTGCTGGCGCTGACGCTCGCCACCGGCTTCGTCGTCGATGATGCCATTGTCGTCCTCGAAAACATCGTCCGGCGCATCGAGGGCGGCGAAAAGCCGCGCGTTGCCGCGATCGCCGGCGCCAATGAAATCGCCTTTACCGTGCTGTCGATCTCGATCTCGCTGGTCGCGGTGTTCATCCCGCTGCTGTTCATGGGCGGCGTCATCGGTCGGCTGTTCTTCGAATTCGCCGTCACCATGACGATCGCCATCGCGATTTCGGCGGCGCTGTCGCTGACGCTTATCCCGATGATCGCCGCGCGCGTGCTGAAGGAAGGCCATCAGGGGGAGGGCAGCCGCGTCGCCCGTGCCTCCACCCGCGCCTTCGGCCGGCTGCAGGGCCGCTATATCCGCGCCTTTGATTCAACGCTCCGCCACCGCAAGCTGGTCGGCTTCCTGACCGTCGTGTCGATCGGCGTTGCCGTCTGGGGCTTCACCGTCGTCCCCAAGGGCTTTTTCCCGACCGAGGACACCGGCGCCATCTTCATCGGTACCGAGGCGGCGCCCGACATCAGTTTCAACCAGATGCAGGTCAAGCAGGACCTGGTGGCGCGCATCGTCCGCGCCGATCCCGCGGTGGCGCGGGTCAACAGCTTCCTTGGCGGCGGCGCATTCGGCGGCGCCAACACCGGCCGTATGTTCGCCCCGCTGAAACCGCGCTCGGAACGCGATTCGGCCGAGGTCGTCCAGGCACGGCTGCGCAAGAAACTGTCGGGCATCCCCGGCATCAGCGCGTTTCCCAACATCCCGCAGAACCTCCAGCTCGGCGGGCGCCAGTCAACGTCGAACTACCAGTACACCTTGTCGTCGGTCGACAAGGAAACCCTCTACGCCTACGCCCCGCAACTCGAGGCGAAACTTCGCGCGACGCGCGGTTTCGAGGATGTGTCGTCGGATTACCAGCGCGGCGGCCGCCAGGTCATGGTCACCGTCGATCGCGATGCTGCCAGCCGCCTGGGCGTGCCGGTGGCGACGATCCGCGAGACGCTCAACGCCGCCTTCGGCAACCAGCAGGTGTCGACGATCTACACCGACGCCGACAGCTACCAGGTCATCCTCGAGGCCAATTCCGCGCAGCAGATGACGCCCGATGGCCTGGGCCGGCTGACGGTGCGCGCCAACGCCAATGGCGGTGTGCCCGGCCAGCTGGTGCCGCTGTCGGCGGTGATCACCTCGACAATCTCCGGCGCGCCGACGGTCGTCGCGCACCAAAGCCAGCTGCCCGCGGTCACCCTGTCGTTCAACCTGACGAAGGGCGTGGCGCTGTCAAAGGCCAAGCCGCTGATCGATGCGGCGGCGACCGAGCTCGAGCAACCGGCGGGCATCAGCGGATCGTTCGGCGGCAATGCCCAGCAGTTCGGCGCCTCGACGCAATCGATGCCGATCCTGTTCCTCGCCGCGATCATCGTCATCTACATCGTGCTCGGCGTGCTGTACGAAAGCTTTGCCCACCCGATCACCATCCTGTCGGGGCTGCCGGCCGCCGGCATCGGCGCGGTCGCCTTCCTGTGGCTGTTCAACATGCCGCTCGACATCATCGGCGTCATCGGCGTGGTGCTGCTGATCGGCATCGTCAAGAAAAACGCCATCATGATGATCGATTTCGCCCTCGCCGGGCAGCGCGAACACGGCTGGACCCCGGTCCACGCCATCCGCGAAGCCGCGTCGAAACGCTTCCGCCCGATCATGATGACGACCTTTGCCGCCATGGCCGCCGCCGCCCCACTCGCCTTCGGCATCGGCGCCGGCGCCGAACTCCGCCAGCCGCTCGGCATCGCCGTCATGGGCGGGCTGCTCGTCAGCCAGGTGCTGACGCTGTTCATCACCCCCGTCGTCTATCTCGGCATCGAAGGCATCAACGCCCGGCTGCGGTCACGCCGTGGTGGTGCGGAAGTGCGCGGCCTGCCGGGGGCGGAAGCGCCGGGGCGGGTCGCGGCGGAGTAGGGCCTCCGGCGGCCGTGCCTGAGGCACGGACCCCGATTGTCTGGGTGTGGCAGCTATTGAGACTTGGGCGCCGTTTCTGGCGGAGTTTGCGAAACGTCGG
>JBBQKM010000277.1:0-4328 GCA_038326915.1 Sphingomonadales bacterium | reverse complement strand
AATTCCAGGGCGGCAAGGGCGTCGCAACGCTGCTCGGCGTCGCGCTGGCGGCGAACCCGATGGCGGGCATTACCGCACTGCTGGCATGGTCGACCGTGGCGCTTTTGACGCGCTATTCGTCGCTGGGCGGCATGGCCTCGGCTCTGGTCGCCTCGGCGGCGATGTGGGCGGTCAGCGAAAGTTCGTGGTGGCGAGCGCTGCTGATCATGGCAGTCATCCTGATCGCCAAGCACCACGAAAATCTGACCCGGCTGTTCGCCGGAACCGAAAGCCGGATCGACATCAAGTGATTCCGGCCGATGCGATCGCGCGGCTGCGGTTGATCCGGACGGACAGTATCGGCCCCGTCACCTACCGGCAGCTGCTGGCGCGCTTTGGCGATGCCGAAACCGCGCTGCGGATGCTGCCCGACCTGGCGCGCAAGGGGGGGCGCAGCCTTGCTGTCGCCACGGCGGCCGCTGCGGAGGCGGAACTGGCCGCGCTCGAACGGCTCGGCGCCACCATGATCTTCATCGGCACCCCGGCCTATCCGGCGCTGCTGGCATCCCAGGAAACCGCGCCGCCGGTGCTCAGCGCGCGCGGCGATCTCGGGCTGCTCGACCGGCCCGCGATTGCCATTGTCGGCGCGCGCAACGCCAGCGCCGCCGGCACCCGGCTGGCGCGCAGCCTGGCGGCCGAACTCGCCGAACAGGATCTGGTGGTGGTATCGGGGCTGGCGCGCGGCATCGACGCCGCGGCGCACCAGGGCGCCATGGCCGGCGGTACCATCGCGGTGGTGGCGGGCGGCGTCGATGTCGTCTATCCGCCCGAAAACGCCGCGCTGATGGCCGAAATCGCCGAAAAGGGCCTGATTCTCGCCGAACAGATGCCGGGGATCGTGCCGCAGGCGCGGCATTTCCCGCGCCGCAACCGCATCATCGCCGGGCTGGCAGCGGGGACACTGGTTGTTGAAGGCGCGCCGAAATCGGGATCGCTGATCACCGCGCGCATCGCCGCCGAGGCCGGGCGCGAGGTCATGGCCATCCCCGGTTCGCCGCTCGACCCGCGCGCCCAAGGCTGTAACCTGCTGATTCGCGAAGGCGCGACATTGGTGCAGACCGCCGCCGACATCATCGAGGCCTTGTCGGCGTTCGGCGCCGGCCCGCAGCTCGGGCTGCGTTTCAAGGCCGCCGAGATGGCAACGCAGTATGACGATTTGCCCGCCGATGCCGGCGATGATGATCGCGCTGCCATCGCCGCGCTGCTGTCGCCGACCCCGGTGGCTATCGATGAACTCGTGCGGTTGTCGGGACTGGCGCCGCCGCTGGTGGCGACGGTGCTGCTCGACCTCGAGCTCGGCGGAACCATTGTGCGCCATGCCGGCGGCCGCGTCGCTGTGGCCTGACGATAGCGCTTGACGGCCTCGCCGCCGCCCCGTCACCCTCGCGTGTACGTGTAAGGGATTTGCCAAGCCGCCATGCAGCTCGTCATTGTCGAATCGCCCGCCAAGGCGAAGACCATCAACAAATACCTCGGGTCGGACTATGAAGTCCTTGCGAGCTTTGGCCATATCCGCGACCTGCCGCCAAAGGATGGCTCGGTCGATCCCGATCATGATTTCGCCATGCTTTGGGAGGTGTCGGGCGACCGCGCCAAGCAGCTGAAGGCGATTTCCGATGCCGCCAAGCGCGCCGACAATGTCATCCTCGCCACCGATCCCGATCGTGAGGGTGAGGCGATTTCCTGGCATCTGCTGGAATGGCTGAAGGGCAAGAAGGCGCTGCCCAAGGGTGGCGCCAGCCGGGTAACCTTCAACGAGATCACCAAAAGCGCGGTGACCGCGGCGATGGCGCGCCCGCGTGAGCTCGATACGGCGCTCATCGATGCGTATCGGGCGCGGCGGGCGCTCGATTACCTTGTCGGCTTCACCCTGTCGCCGGTGCTGTGGCGCAAGCTGCCAGGGGCCAAGAGCGCCGGCCGCGTGCAATCGGTGGCGCTGCGGCTGATCGTCGAACGCGAACGCGAGATCGAGGCGCATGATGCGCGCGAATACTGGACCGTCGACGCCCAGATGCTGGCGCCGAACAGCACCGGCTTTCCGGCGCGGTTGAGTGTCTTCAACGGCAAGAAGCTCGATCGTTTCGACCTGTCGAACGAAAGCCAGGCGCAGAAGGCGCGCACCGCCGTCGAAACCGGCAAGTTCACCGTGTCTGCCGTCGAAACCAAGCCGGCGACGCGCAATCCCTATGCGCCGTTCACGACCTCGACGTTGCAGCAGGAGGCGGCGCGCAAGCTGGGCTTTACCGCCAGCCACACGATGCGCGTGGCGCAGGGCCTCTATGAGGAAGGCCGCATTACCTATATGCGGACCGACGGTGTGCAGATCGCCGGCGAAGCCATCGCCGCGGTGCGCGACGTCATCGCCAAGGACTATGGCAGCGGTGCCGATTTCCTGCCCGACAAACCGCGCCACTACGCCACCAAGGCCAAGAACGCCCAGGAAGCGCATGAAGCGATCCGGCCGACGGACCTGTTCAACCGGCCGTCGCGGTCGCCGATGGGCGATGCCGACAAGCTGTATGCACTGATCTGGAAGCGCACGGTCGCCAGCCAGATGGCCAGCGCGCGGATGGAACGCAGCAGCATCGACATGCTCGACGAGGCGCGCACCACGGGCTTGCGCGCCACAGGTCAGGTCATCCTGTCGCCGGGCTTCCTCGCCGTTTATACCGAGACCAACGAGGATCTGCCGTCGGACAGCGACGACGACGAAGGCCGGCGGCTGCCGCGGCTGGTGCAGGGTGATCGCTGCCAGGTCGCCAGTGTCGAGGCCAAGCAGCATTTCACCGAGCCACCGCCGCGCTTTTCCGAAGCCTCGCTGGTCAAGCGGCTGGAAGAGCTCGGCATCGGCCGCCCATCGACCTATGCCGCGATCCTGCAGACGCTGCGCGATCGGTCCTATGTGCGGGTCGAAAAGAACCGCTTCTGGGCCGAGGAAAAGGGTCGGCTGGTCACGGCGTTTCTCGAGCGCTTTTTCGAGAAGTATGTCGGCTATGATTTCACCGCCGACCTCGAAACCCGGCTCGACGACGTGTCGGCGGGCGATCTCGATTATCTCAAGGTGCTGCGCGATTTCTGGGACGATTTCGAGCCCAAGACCAAGGAAATCCTCGAGCTCAAGCCGTCGGACGTTACCGTCGCGCTCGACGAATTCCTCGCGCCGATGCTGTTTCCAGCCAAGGCCGACGGCAGCGATCCGCGGCTGTGCCCGACCTGCGGCACCGGCCGACTGAGCCTGAAAACCGGCAAGTTCGGGGCCTTCGTCGCCTGCTCCAACTATCCCGAATGCCGCTACACGCGGCAGTTTGCGGGCGACGGCGGCGCGCAGGAAAATGCCGGGCCGGTGCTGCTCGGCAGCGACCCCGAAACCGGCGAGCCGGTGACGCTGCGCGCCGGGCGCTTCGGTGCCTATGTCCAGCGCGGCGACGGCGAGAAACCGCCGCGCGCGTCGATCCCCAAGGATGCGCCGGTCACCGGCCCCGAGGATCTGCCGCTCGCGCTGCGCCTGCTGTCGCTGCCGCGCACCATCGGCGCCCACCCCGAAAGCGGTGAACCGATCACCGCCAGCATTGGCCGCTATGGGCCGTATCTGGCGCATGCGGGCAAATATGCGCGGCTGGGTTCGACCGCCGAAGTCTTCGAAACCGGCATGAACACCGCCGTCGTCAAGCTTGCCGAGGCGGCGGCTGCCGGGCCGCGCGCCCGCGGCACGATGGCGCCGCTGCGCGAGATCGGCGCCCATCCGGGCAACGGCGGCATGATGAAGCTGATGGCCGGTCGCTTCGGGCAGTACATCACCGATGGTACCACCAACGCGACGGTGCCCAAAACCGAGGACGGCATGACGATCAGCCTGACGGACGCCGCTGCGCTGATCGATGTCCGCGCTGCCATGCCGTCGAAGGGCAAGAAGCCGGTGAAGAAAGCGGCGCCGAAGAAGGCCGCGGCAAAGAAGCCCGCCGCAAAGAAACCGGCTGCCAGAAAACCTGTCGCCGCAAAGAAGGCCGAGGCGGGCTGAATCGGCCTTTCCATGCGAAGAGCGGCTGATAAGGTCGGGAACTCATAAATGTCATGCCCCGTCATGGCGTCAGGGAGCCAAATGGCTAGGCGCGCGAGCGCTGGCGGGCCTCTTGCCCCCGGCAAGCTCGGGCAACGACGCCATTTGGCTCCCTGACGCCACCCGAAGGGCGGCCCGGAGAGCCTTTGCACAACGCACGCATCGCATGGACGCACCTGACAGGGGCGCCACGGCGCTCACTCACTCGTGCCAAGGCTCTCCGGGCCGTGCC
>JBBQKM010000276.1:0-4357 GCA_038326915.1 Sphingomonadales bacterium | reverse complement strand
TTGCAGGGTTTGGAAGTTTACTAAGTTGACTGTTTCGGCAGTTTATTGACGGTAACTTCGGGAGCGCGCGGGATCAAGCGCTGGCTGTCGTGATTCAGGCTGTCAAAGAACCGAGGGTTGATAACCCATATGGTTCTAAATGTCGAGAGCCATGACGATCAGGCGATGATTTGCGCCTGCAGAAGCGCCAGCGCGGCGGCGGCGAAGGCAAGCATGTTTTCGGTGCGGTCGCTGCGCCCGGTTTCGAGCATCTGCACGCGATTGATCGGCCCGGCGACGGCGAGGCAGCTGTGGCCGGCGGCGTCGCCATAGGGGTTGCCGGTGGGGCCCGAGGCGCCGGTTTCGGCGATGCCCCAGGTCGCGCTGAAGCGGTGGCGGACGGTTTCGGCGAGCAGCGCGGCATAGGGTTCGCTGGCGGATTTGAGGCCACGGACGTCTTCGCGTTTGAGATCGAGCAGGCGGTGGCGGGCGCGCGGCGTATAGACGACGGCGCCGCCGAGATAATAGGCCGAGGCGCCGGGTACCGACAGCAGGGCGGCCGATATCAGCCCGCCGGTCGACGATTCGGCAACCGCGACGGTCTGGCGGCGGGCAATCAACAGCACGGCAAGATCGCGCGCCTGGGCAAACAACTGTTCCATGCCCGCACTATGGAACGTCAGCGCCACCCCAACAATGGGGTGCAGGGGGTCACCCCCTGCCCGCCGGAGGCTCTTAATGAAAATCCCGCGAACGCGGCAAAATCCGCACGTCACGCGGGTGCCGCGCCCGCGCGCCGGGGTGTGAACTCGGCTGATCGGGGTGGATGAACTCGTCCGATCGCAGCGGCTGCGGGTTGGCCTCATGGGTATCAGAGAGGTGATCGAGCACGGTGCTGCGATCGATGACACGCGCCGCCATCAGGTGGACGACATTTTCGGGGCTACGCTGGATTTCGCCTTCGACCACCATCAGCCGCGCCGCCATGACCGGGCGGCGGAAGATTTCGAACAGGCGCGCCCAGATGACGATGTTGGTGACGCCGGTTTCATCCTCCAGCGTCACAAAGATGGCGTTGCCGTTACCCGGGCGCTGGCGAACGAGGACGACGCCGGCGGTGCGAACGCGGCGACCGTTGCGGCTGGCGTTGCTGGCGGCGCAGGTCAGGACGTTTTCGGCATCGAAATGCGGGCGCAGCAGCGCCATCGGATGCGCCTTCAGCGACAGGCGGATGGTCTGGTAATCGGCGGCGACCTGTTCGCCGGGGGTGAGCGAAGGCAGGCCGGCGGCGGGTTCGGGGCCAAGCTCGCGGGCGTTGGCGGCGGCAAACAGCGGCAGTTCGCCGCTGGGGGTGCGCAACGCCTCCCACGCGGCATCGCGGCGATCGAGGCCCAATGAGCCGCAGGCGTCGGCATCGGCGAGCAGGCGGAGCGCACGATCGGGCAGGCCGGCGTTGCGGGCGAGTGCCTCGATGCTGGCGAAGGGGCGGTGCAAGCGCATCGATTCGGCCCAGGCCTCCCGAAAGCCGGTGATCTGGCGCAGGCCGAGACGGAGGGCCAGATTGTTACCACCTTTAGCCTCCCCCACCCCGGGCCGCGCTGCGCGCGTCTCTCGCCCTCCCCGCAAGGGGGAGGGAGGCAGGGCCTCCAGGCTGTTATCCCAATCGCTGTGGTTGATATCGACCGGGTGCACCGCGACGCCATGTTCGCGGGCATCGCGGACGATCTGCGCCGGGGCATAGAAGCCCATCGGCTGCGAATTGAGCAGCGCCGCGGCGAACACCGCCGGGTAACGGCATTTGAGGTAGGAGGAGACCCAGACCAGCCGGGCAAAGGCCAGCGCATGGCTTTCGGGGAAGCCATAGCTGCCGAAACCTTCGATCTGGCGGTAGCAGCGTTCGGCGAAATCGCGATCATAGCCGCGGCGCACCATGCCTTCGACCATCTTGGCTTCGAAATTGTGCATGGTGCCGACATTGCGGAATGTCGCCATGGCGCGGCGCAGCTGGTTGGCCTCGGACGGCGAAAATTCGGCGGCGGTGATCGCCAGCTTCATCGCCTGTTCCTGGAACAGCGGCACGCCGAGCGTCTTGCCGAGCACGTCGCGCAGTTCATCGGGATCGTGCGGCGGTTTGGGCGATGGATAGGCGACGGGCTCGCGGTTCTGGCGGCGGCGCAGATAGGGGTGGACCATATTGCCCTGGATCGGCCCCGGACGGACGATGGCGACCTGGATAGCGAGATCGTAGAATTCGCGCGGGCGCAGGCGTGGCAGCATGTTGATCTGGGCGCGGCTTTCGACCTGGAAAACGCCAACGCTGTCACCCTGACACAGCATGTCGTAAACGTCTGGCGCGTCACTGGGTACGTTTTGCAGGTCATAATGACGGCCGTGATGCGTGGCGATCATGCGGAACGCCTTTTCGATGCAGGTCAGCATGCCGAGTGCGAGGATATCGACCTTCATCAGCCCGAGCGCGTCGATATCGTCCTTGTCCCATTCGATGAAGGTGCGATCGGCCATCGCGGCATTGTGGATCGGCACGGTTTCGTCGAGCCGGTCGTTGGTCAGCACGAAACCGCCGACATGCTGTGACAGGTGGCGCGGAAAGCGCAGGATCTGGCCGACCAGATCGCCGAGCCGCGCAATCTCGCGCGATTGCGGATCGAGGCCGCTTTCGGCAAAGCGCTGCTGCTCCATGTGCGTGGCGAAGCTGCCCCAGACAGTGCTGGTCAGTCTGGTGGTGATATCCTCCGAAAGGCCGAGCACCTTGCCGACCTCGCGCACCGCGCTGCGCGGGCGATAATGGATCACGGTGGCGGCGATGCCGGCGCGATCCCGGCCATAGCGGCGATAGACGTACTGCATCACCTCCTCGCGCCGTTCGTGTTCGAAATCGACGTCGATGTCGGGCGGTTCCTTGCGTTCTTCGGAAATGAAACGCGAAAACAGCAGGTTATTTTCCACCGGATCGACCGCGGTGATGCCGAGCACGTAGCAGACCGCCGAATTGGCCGCCGAGCCGCGGCCCTGGCAGAGGATGCCCTCGCCTTGCGCGAACGCGACGATATCATGGACGGTGAGGAAATAGGGGGCATAGCCGGCCTTGGCGATGACGCGGAATTCATCGTCGAGCAGCGCCACGACATTGGCCGGGATGCCATCGGGCCAGCGTTCGAAGGCTTTCTGCAGGGTCAGCGTTTCCAGCCAGCCCTGCGGGCTGTAACCGGGCGGCACCGGTTCGTGCGGATATTCATAGCGCAGCTGATCGAGCCGGAAGCTGATGCGCGCGAGGATATTGGCGCTTTCGACGATGGCTTCGGGGTAATTGCGGAACAGCTGCGCCATTTCGGCGGGCGATTTCAGCCGCGCCTCGGCATTGGCGGCAAGGCACCGGCCGGCATCGGCGATGGTGCATTTTTCGCGAATGCAGGTCAGCACATCGTGGAGCCGGCGCTGCTCGCGTGTGGCATAAAGCGGCGCATTGGTGGCGAGCAGCGGCGTTCCGGCCGCCGCCGCAATGGCGGCAAGCCGCGCCAGCCGGCGGGCATCCGTGCCCTGGCGCAGCATGGTGGCGCCGAGCCAGACCCGCCCCGGCGCCAGCGCCGCCAGTTCGGCGAGGCGCGGCACCGGGCCGGCAGGGGGAGGCATGACTATCAGCAGCAGATCGTCGAGATGATCACAGAGATCGGCGAAGTGGAGGATGCAATCGCCCTTTTCGGCGCGGCGGTTGCCGAGCGTCAGCAGCCGGCACAGCCGCCCCCAGCCGTGGCGGGTGGCGGGATAGGCGATGATGTCGGGGGTGGCATCGGCAAAGACCAGCCGGGCGCCGACCGCCAGCTGGAAGGCGATGGGGCCATGATCGGCGACGGCATCGCGCAGCGCCGCCCAGGCGCGGACGACACCGGCGACGGTGTTGCGATCGGCGATGCCGATGCCGCTGTGGCCGAGCGCAAGGGCTTCGGCGACCATATCGGATGGCGCCGAGGCGCCGCGCAGGAAGGAATAGTTGGTCGTCGCCGCAAGGTCGGCGAAGCCAACCGCCGCCATCAGGCGAACAGCCCGTGCAGATACCAGCCGGGCATGGGCTTTTCGGTGCCATAAAGCCCGTGGCGGAACAGCCAGTAGCGGCGGCCGTCGCCATCTTCGACACGGTAGTAATCGCGCGTCAGCCCGGCGCCATCGGCGCGCCGCCACCATTCGGCGGCGATGCGTTCGGGGCCTTCGTGGCGGGTGACCTCGTGGAGGCGGCGGCGCCAGCGAAAGCGCCGCGGCGGGCCATCGGGGACTTCGGCGATGACCAGGATGATATGTTGTGGGGGGGGGTGGGGGGGGCGGCGGCGGCGCGGGGGGGGGCGGGGGGGCGCCCCCCCCCCCC
>JBBQKM010000275.1:0-4372 GCA_038326915.1 Sphingomonadales bacterium | reverse complement strand
CATCACTTCGGATCGCAGCCCGCAGAATCTCGAGGGCATCCAGGAACGCATCCTCAGCCGCATGGCCTGGGGCCTTGTCGCCGACATCAACCCGGCGGACTATGAACTGCGCCTCAACATCCTCCACGCCAAGCTGATGGGGATGAGCCAGAATGTTGCGGTGCCCGACGAGGTCATCGAGTTCCTGGCGCGCAAGATTACCGCCAATGTCCGCGAGCTCGATGGCGCGCTCAACCGCGTCGTCGCCTATGCGGCGCTGGTCAACCAGCCCGTCACGCTCGAATTCACCCGCGAGACGCTCGCCGACCTGCTGCGCGCGCATGAAAAGAAGCTGACGATCGACGAAATCCAGCGCAAGGTCGCCGAATATTATCATCTGAAGCTGTCGGACCTACTGTCGGCGCGCCGCGCCCGCGAAGTCGCCCGGCCGCGCCAGGTGGCGATGTACCTCGCCAAGAAGCTCACGCCGCGTTCGCTGCCTGAAATCGGGCGCCGGTTCGGCGGCCGTGACCACACCACGGTCATGCACGCAGTCAAGCGCATCGACGAGCTCCGTGCCGCCGATCGCGAGATCGACGCCGATGTCGTGCACCTGACGCGGATGCTCGACGCCTGAGCAGCGTGGTTGGCAGCGTCCGGCCCCTTCCTTCCTGCCGCTCGCCCCGCTAACTCCGGGGCGTGATGTCCTCCACCACCCGCGGCGTTCGCTGGATGATCGTCTCCTGCACGGCCTTTGCGTCGATGTGGGTGCTGATCCGCTATGCCTCGCGCGACGTCCATGCCTTCGAGATCGTGTTTTTCCGCAACAGCATCGGCACGCTGGTGCTGTTGCCGATGATGCTGCGCAATCGGGGGTTGATGCGGATCAGCCGGCTGCGGGCCAATCTGCGGCGCGCGACATCGGGTTTCATCGCGACGACCGGCACCTTTTATGCCGTCGCCCATGCGCCTTTGGCGACGGCGCTCAGCATAAACTACACGGCGCCCCTGTTCGCCACCGTCGGCGCGGTGCTGTTCCTTGGCGAAAAGATCCACGCGCGCCGGATCGCCGCGCTGGTCGCGGGCTTTGCCGGCATGCTGATCGTCGTGCGGCCGGGTGCGCTGCCGTTGACGCCCGGCGTGCTGGCGGCGGTGATCTCGGCGGTGTCGACGGCGTTCTCGATCATCGCCATCCGGCAATTGGTGGCAACCGACGACAGCCGCTCGGTCGCGGCCTGGACCTTCATTCTGATGACGCCGCCCAGCTTCGTCGTGGCGCTGACGGTCTGGGACTGGCCGCCGGTGCACGCCTGGCCGTTGCTGGTGGCGATCGGCTGTGTCGCGGCGGTCGGGCAATTGTCGATGAATCGGGCGTTCGCGCTCGCCGAGGCTTCGGCGATCATGCCCTATGATTTCGTGCGTTTCGGGCTGGTGACCGTCGCCGGCATCGCGCTGTTCGGCGAACGGCTCGATGCGCTGACAATCGTTGGCGGCATCGTGATCTTTGCGGCGACGGTGTATCTGGCAGTGCGCGAGCGGAAGGTGGCGCGAGCGCTGACGGCGATGCCGGAGCGGCCGGATTAGAGCGGTGCCCCTCCCTTTCTAAATCGGTTGCGCGCCGCCGCGCGGCTTCCCATAAGCGGGCAAATCCTGGGGAGTTGAGACTATGAAACTTAGCGGTTGTTCGGCTGTCGTCACCGGTGGTGCTTCGGGCCTCGGCGAGGCCACGGCGCGCGCGCTGGCGGCCGAAGGCGTCAAGGTCGCTATCTTCGACATGAATGCCGAAAAGGGCGAAAAGGTCGCGGCCGATATCGGCGGCGTGTTTTGCCATGTGAACGTCACCAACGACGAATCGGTCGATGCCGGCTTTGCCAAGGCGCGCGCTGCCATCGGCCAGGAACGCATCCTGATCAGCTGCGCCGGCACCGGCAACGCCGCCAAGACCGCCAGCCGCAGCCGCGAGACCGGCGAGATCAAGCATTTCCCCCTGGATGCCTTCAACATGATCATCCAGATCAACCTCGTCGGCACCTTCCGGTGCATCGCCAAGTCGGCGGCCGGCATGCTGACCCTCGAGCCGATGGAAGACGGTGAGCGCGGCGCCATCGTCAACACCGCGTCGGTCGCGGCCGAGGACGGCCAGATGGGCCAGGCGGCCTATTCGGCGTCAAAGGGCGGCGTCGTCGGCATGACCCTGCCGATCGCCCGCGACCTGATGAGCGAAGGCATCCGCTGCAACACCATTCTGCCCGGCATCTTCAACACGCCGTTGCTGCAGGGCGCGCCCGACAATGTGAAGGCAGCGCTGTCGGCGTCGGTGCCGTTCCCCAAGCGGCTCGGCAACCCGACCGAATATGCGTCGCTGGCGGTGGAAATGTGCCGGAACAGCTACTTCAACGGTGAGGATGTGCGTATTGACGGTGCCATCCGGATGGCTCCGCGCTGATGCGGGTCGCGGCGGCGCTGCTCCTCGCGGCGGTCGCCGCACCCGCGCTGGCGCAGGTGCCGCCGGCCGAACTCGGCCAGCGCAACGTGCCGGCGCCATGGTGGATGCGCGAGCCGGTGATCGCCTCGACGGGCACGGTCCGCGCCGAATTGCCCGCCAACCGCGCCGATTTCAGCGTGCGCTTCAGCGCTGTCGAGCGCACGGCGGCGGAGGCGACGACCGCCGCGTCGGGCAAGGCGGCGGCGCTCGACAAGGCGCTTGCCGCGCTTGGCAGCGAACGCGTGCGGCTGACGACGAGTTTTTCGACGCGGCCGCTGTATGACCAGTATCGGCAAAAGGACGGCACGCTCGTCGACAACCAGCGCGCCGACCGCATCGATGCCTATGAAGTCACGGCCGACCTTGCGGTCGCGGTGCGCGACATGGCTGTGCTCGAACGCGCCTACCGCACCGTCGTCGCGGCGCGGCCGACTGCGATCACGCCGATCGGCTTTCGGCTCGAACCCGACAATGCGCTGAAGACCTGGGCGGCGACCGAAGCCGTTGCCGATGCGGCGCGCCGGGCACGGCTGGCGGTCGCGGCCACCGGCGGCCGGCTGGGCGCGCCCAAGGTCATCGATCCGAGCGGTGGCGTCTGCCAGACGCAGGTGCTCGCCGGCTGGCCGAGCTATGGCAGCGGTGCCGCGCCGACCGACGTGTCGCCGCCAGCCGACATGGCGCGCTATGCAGCCTCGGCCGCGCCGGCGCCGCCTCCGGCACCGGCGCCGACATTGGTGGAAGCCGCCGAGACGGTGCAGGTGACGCTGCAGCCGCCGCTGCGCCAGATCACCGACACGGCGTGCGTGATCTATGCGCTGCTGCCCTGATTGACCGTCTGGCGCCCGGCCCATATGGTCATGACCGAAACGATCCGGGGAGACGCGACGTGGCGCACAAGTTCGAAATCTACAAGGACAAGAAGGGCGAGTTCCGCGTCCGCTTCAAATACAACAGCGAAACGATGTTCGCGACCGAAGGCTATACATCGAAGGCGTCGGCGCTGAACGCCATCGCGTCGATCCAGAAGAACGGCCCCGGCGCGCCGACCGAAGACAATAGCGACGCCTGAGGGTCAGCCGTCGATGGCGCGGGCCAGGGCGAAGTCGCGCGTCGACAGCCCGCCCGCCTCATGCGTCGTCAGCCTTATGTCGACCTTGTTGTAGACGTTTGACCATTCGGGGTGATGGTCGGCCTTTTCGGCGAGCAGCGCGACGCGCGCCATGAAGCCGAAGGCCTCGGTGAAGTCGCGGAAGACGTAGCGGCGATCGATGCCGTCACCGTTTCGCGTCCAGCCCGGCAGGTCGACCAGCGCCTGGGCAACCGCCGCATCGTCCAGTTTTTCGATCATCATCGGTCCTCGCAATGGCGGCGTGCATCGCCTATCTCGCGGCGATGACCCAACGTCAAACATTCGCGCCGTCGCTTGCCGATTTTGAGACACTGGCGCAGGCCGCCGTCGAACGGCTGCCGCCGCTGTTCCGCGACCATCTCCGCCATGTGCTGCTCCGCGTCGAGGATTTTCCCGATGCCGAGGTGATGGCCGCGATGGAGCTCGAAACCGAATGGGACATCCTCGGCCTCTACCAGGGCCGCCATGTCGGCATGAAGGGCGACGAGCCGTCGGGCGTGCTGCCCGACATGATCTTCCTTTATCGCCGGCCGCTGCTTGAGGAATGGTGCGAGGGCGAGGATTCGCTCGAGGCGCTGGTGACGCACGTGCTGGTGCACGAGGTCGGGCACCATTTCGGGCTGAGCGACGAGGCGATGGACGCGATCGAGGCGGCGGCGGGCTAGAGGCGAAGACGCTTCTCCCAACTGGTCATGCCAGCGAAGTCTGGGATCCCATCGTGGCGCCTGGACCCGGCGGTGGCGCTACACCGCTCGGCGGGATGCCCGCCATCGCGGGCA
>JBBQKM010000274.1:0-4456 GCA_038326915.1 Sphingomonadales bacterium | reverse complement strand
TTGTCCGGCCGCTTGGCGAGCGCTGCGATCCTTTCGGCCCGCGCTTTGACCAGGACGTTCCTGCCAATGGCTACCGCTGGTGGTACGTCGATGCCGAAAGCGACGACGGCCGCTTCGGCCTGACCGTAATCGCCTTTATCGGCTCGGTATTTTCGCCCTATTACAAGGCCAGCGGCCGCTCGGTACCCGAAAACCATATCGCGTTGAACGTCGCGCTTTATGGCCCCAGCGGTAGCCGCTGGGCGATGACGGAACGTGGCCGTTCGGCGCTGTGGCGGGACCGCACGACGTTGAAAATCGGCCCCAGCCAGGTGCATTGGGATGGCAATTGCCTGGTCATCGATATCGATGAAGTCGGCGCGGTGTTCCCGCTGAAGACCCGTGGCCGCATCCGACTGACGCCCGAAGTGCTCGGCCAGCGCCGTTTCCGCCTCGATCCGTCGGGCCGTCATGTCTGGGAGCCGCTGGCGCCGCGCAGCCAGGTCGAGGTGTGCTTTTCCGAACCAGACGTGTCGTGGACCGGCAAAGGCTATCTTGACGCCAACCACGGCAGCGAGCCGCTGGAAGACGGTTTTGCCGATTGGCAATGGTCGCGCGCGCATCTGAAAGGCGGCGAAACAGCGGTGATCTATGAAGGCAAGCTGCGGTCGGGCGACGATTTCGGGATGGCGCTGCGCATCGGCAACGACGGCAATGCCGAAGTCATCGAAATGCCGGCGCCGGTCGTGCTGCCGCGCACGGGCTGGCACGTCAACCGGCTGACCCGCGCCGACGCCGGCCACCAGGCGCGGCTGCGCGCCACCTGGGAGGACACGCCCTTTTATTCACGGTCGGCGCTGAGCAGCCGGATGTTCGGCGAAGATGTCGTCGCGGTGCATGAATCGCTGTCGCTCGACCGGTTTCGATCGCCGGTGGTGCAGTGGATGCTGCCGTGGCGGATGCCGCGCCGGGCCTGACTTTGGAGGCCGACGACAGCATCATCCGGCGCATCGCCGCTCTGCTGGCCCGCGCCGCCGACGAGGCCTCGACGCCGGCGGAAGCGGCGATGGCGATCGACCGCGCCGCGCGGCTGATGCGCGAGTATAATCTGACCCGCGACGAGGTGGAACTGCGCAAGGAGGGCACGCGCAAATTCGGCTTTTCGGCGTCCGGCGCCGGCAGCCGCAGCGTCAACAAGATGGCGGTGGCGATCAGCCGGCTGGCGCAATGCCGCGTTACCCAAAGCCGTACTGGCGACAAGGAACAGTTTCATTTCGCCGGGCTGCGCGCCGATGTCGATTATGCCGAATGGCTGATGCGGCTGTGCATCGCCACGATGCAGCGCGGCTGGCGCGCGTGGCAGACATCGGCGCTGCACGCGCGGATGGTGGCCGAAGGCGCCGACGCTGCCGAAATTCGCGATGCCTATCGCAGCGGTTTCCAGGTCGAGATCTGCGCGCGGATCAAGGCGCTGACCGCCGAGGCCATCCCCGATCCGGCCAATGCACTGGTCGTGCTGCGCCAGCAGATCATCACCGATGTCTTTGGCGCGGCAAAGGGCGAGATGACCAACCATGTCGAGACCTATCGGCGCAGCACCGCCGAAGCCTATGCCTTTGGCAAGGCCGAGGGCGGCCGCGTCGGCATCCGCCAGGAAGTCGCCGGCGATTACGACGACGTGCCGCAGATCACAACGAAATAGTCGCACCGCGCGTCCGCCATCTTGCGGCGGCCATACCGGCATGGGAAAGAAGCGATGCTGGCAATTCTGCCGGATCCTGGGGGCAGGACATTGCGGATATCCTTGATAATGCTGGCATGGCTGGCGCTGGCGACAGCGCCGGCGACAGCGCGCGAAACCAGCGACTGGGTCCGCTGCGACGGCCTCGCCAAGCCCGAACCGATCACCACCTCGCTGGGCCGGCTGGTGCTGGTGTCGTCGACATTCGGGCTGTTCGGCATGCCGGAACGCGATTCGCCCGAATTGCGCGCCAAGGCGGCCGCCGGGGTCGCCGCCTGCACCGCGGTGCTCGATGGCGGCGTGCTGACCGACGATTACTGGGTGCGGCGCATCAATTTGCTGCGCGCCCGTGCCATCCATCACCTCGAAGCCGGCGACACCGATGCAATGCTCGCCGACCTCGCGGCCATCGACGCCGTGGCCGGGCCGCGCGCCAGCGATATCTTCTATGCCCGCAGCTTTGGCACTGCCAGCGCGCTGCTGTCGGGGATCGGCCATGCCGCGCGCAGCGATGGTGCCGCCGCCAGCGCCGCCGCGCTGCGCGCCACGACATTGCGGCCGTGGTCGACATCGGTGCAGCGGCTGGCCGCCGAGACGCTGGGGTTCGACAAGGCGGTGACGCCCGCCGAACTGGCGCTGGCCGACCGGCTGGTCCAGCTCGATCCCGGCTATCGCACCCGCCGTGCCGAACTGCGCGCCAATGCCGCTGACTGGGCCGGCGCGCTGGCCGATTGGGACATGGTGACGCCGCCGGCCGACGCGCCACCGCCGGGCGCGCTGGCGACGGGCCCGCTGGCGCTAGGCAATGGCGACCTGATCGTGCGGCTGGGCAACATGGCCTATGCGGCGGCGATGACCGGCGATACCGCGCGCAGCACGGCGCTGCTGGCGCGGATGCAGGGGCTGGTGCCGCCCGCGCTCGACGCTCCGGCCGCCGCACCCGACCCTTCGTCCGATCGCGGCGCGGCGAACTGGGCGGCGGTCCGCCAGTCCTTCGAACGGATGGCGCGGCCGCGGCTGGTGCTGGCGGCCGATACCGCCACGGCGATGGTCACGGCGCGGCTCGCGCTGCTGGCGGGCAAGCCCGGCGACGCGGCGGCAGCGCTCGCCGCTGCACCGTCATTGCAAACCGCGCCGGCGACCCTGGCGCTGATCGACGCGATCAGTGCCGCGCTGCCACCGGCACAGCGGATCGGCGGCGATGCCGTGACGCTGGCCGGGCGGCGCGGCGAGGTCGCCACGGCGCTGTCGAAGCCGCCGCGGCTCAAGTTCGACGCGCTGTTCGAAATCCTGCCGCAGGCCGAGGATGCGGCGCGGCTCAACGGCTATTCGTCGCAATGGGGTTGGGGGCTGAAATCGACGGGCTTCAAGCAGCGCACGCCCAAGCTGCCGGCAACCCACACCACGATCGAGTTTGTCGGCGACATTTCATCACGCGGCGCGGTCGAGGAAATGACGCTGCTGCGGGCAGCCGACGCGGCGCTGGCGGCGGGCAAGCCCGGGCTGTTGATCGTCGCGCGGCGCGATTACCAGCGCTATTCGCAGATGACGATGAACGGCAGACCGATCGGCGAGCGCGCGCCGGCCGGGTTCAAATCCGAAATCGATGTCGAATTCGTCGATCCCGCGGCGCTGCCGCCGGCGCTGGCCGGGCAGCACGACCGCATCATCGCGGCAGCGGCGATCCGCGACGCGCTGGCGCCGCTTTACGTCAAGGACGCGCCGGCGCGCTCGGCGGCTTCGGCGCGCGCCGCGTCATAGCCGCGATAGCCGGGCCGCGCCGCGATGGCGTGATCGTATAGCTGGAGGGCCTCGGCTGCTTGCGCCCGGCCTGCCGCGCCGGCACCGGCGCGGTTGAGCAGCACCCGGCCGAGATTGGCCGCGGCGTGCGGATCGGCCGGGCTGAGCCGCCGCGCGGTGCGCAACAGGGTTTCGGCGCGATCGAGATCCCCCGCCCGGTTGAACGCCATGCCGCCGTTGATGAACAGGTTGAGCCCGAACAGCGCGCAGCCGATGCACCAGTGCGCGCCGCCCAGCGCCAGTGCCATGTGCGGGAAGGCCGCAAACGCCGCCTCGTACCGCGCGATGACCAGCGCATCGAACGCGGGATCGGGGCCGGTCTCCTGCGCCAGCGCGAGAAGGCTGTCGGCATCGCCGCCGCTTTGCACCGCCGCCAGCATCGCCGGAATCGCGGCGAGATCGAGCCCGAGCGCCACGGCACCGGCGATCAGCGGCGCGGCAAAGCTGCTGCCCAGCACGTCGGCGGGTTGCATGATGTTGAACACCGCATCGGGCGACTGTGGAAAATCGGGCTGGGCGAGCCAGGCGGTTTCGGCGCCATTGGTGACGACCCGGCGATCAAGCAGGAAGCCGATGCCGGCGACACCCGGCGCGATGGCGGGGCAATAGACGCTGTTGCGGGCATTGCCGATGGCGGCAATGACGGCGCGATCCGGGCCGGTGGCGGCGACCGCGGCGCGGCACAGGCACGTCTCGGGCAGCGGGCAATCGGGATAGACCGGCAGCGCCGCATCGATCACCGGCGTCGTGCGGATTTCGGGCGGGGATCGGGTGCCAAGGCTGAGGCAGGCGACATCGGCCGGCGAATGCGACACCGAGTCGAGCGCGGCGACGATGCCTTGCGGGGTGATTCCGGCCGGCCCGGCGACCGGGTAAAGGTCGATCGCGGCATCGGGGGCAATGGTGAGCACCAGCAACGCCACGACGGTGCCGTGC
>JBBQKM010000273.1:0-4461 GCA_038326915.1 Sphingomonadales bacterium | reverse complement strand
GATATGGCCCAAAAAGCGATCGCCGATGCCAACGCCCTCGGCGGCGCCCGCGATCAGCCCGGGAATGTCGGCCATCACCAGCTCACGCCCCTTGTGCGCGACTACACCCAGCTGCGGTTTCAGCGTCGTGAACGGATAGGCGCCAACCTTGGCGGCGGCATTCGACACGGCGTTCAGCAATGTCGACTTGCCGGCGTTCGGCGCGCCGAGCAGGCCGACATCGGCGAGCAGCTTCAGCCGCAGCCACACCCACATCTCGCCGCCGGGAAAGCCCGGCTGGAACTGGCGCGGCGCGCGGTTGGTGCTGGTCTTGTAATGGCTGTTGCCCTTGCCGCCGTCGCCGCCGCGCAGCAGCGCGACACGCTGCCCCGGCCGGGTCATGTCGGCGATCAGCGTGCGTTCGTCGTCATCGGCGAGGATCTGCGTGCCGACCGGCACCTTGATGATCTTGTCATCGGCGCCCGGCCCGGTGCGGTTGCGCCCCATGCCATGCGCGCCGCGCCCCGCCTTGAAATGCTGCGAATAGCGAAAATCGATCAGCGTGTTCAGCCCCTCGACGCATTCGAAGATGACCGCGCCGCCACGCCCGCCGTCGCCGCCATCGGGGCCGCCATACTCGACGAACTTTTCACGCCGGAACGACACCGATCCGTCGCCGCCGGCACCGGACGAGACGAAGATCTGGGCCTGGTCGAGAAACTGCATGTCAGGGTCGATTCATAGCAAAAGGGGGAGCCAGTCACCCGGCTCCCCCCTCAGATGCATAAGCGGTTTAGCCGGAAAGGCCTATTCGGCCGCAATCGCTTCCGGGCGCGGGTCGACGCTGACGTACTTGCGACCCAGCTTGCCTTCGTGGAACACGACGATGCCGTCCGACGTGGCGAACAGCGTGTGATCGACGCCGCAGCCGACATTGCGGCCCGGATGGACCTTGGTGCCGCGCTGGCGGATGATGATGGTGCCGGCGAGCAGTTCCTGCCCACCGAAGCGCTTCACGCCGAGGCGACGACCGGCCGAATCACGACCGTTGCGCGACGAACCGCCTGCTTTCTTATGTGCCATTGTCTCTTACCCGACCGAAGTGATTTTCAGCACGGTCAGCTGCTGGCGATGACCGTTCTTGCGACGATAATTGTGACGACGACGCTTCTTGAAGACGATGACCTTGTCACCCTTCGTCTGCGCGACGATCTCGGCGGTGACCGAGCCACCGGTGGTGATGACACCGGCATCGCCGAACATCAGCGTTTCCAGCTGCACGCTGGTACCGGCTTCGCCGTCGATCTTCTCGACGAGAATCTTGTCATCGGTGGCGACCCGATATTGTTTGCCGCCGGTGCGCACAACTGCGAACATCGTTCGTAAACCTTGGCTTCAAATAGTTGAGCGGCGGGACTCGAAGGCCCTGCCGATGCGAAGGCGGGGCGATAGGGCAAGGTTGGCCGCCTGTCAACGCCGCGCGGGGCTCGCGCCGGCCGATACCGGGCCGCGGGGCCGCGATACCGTGCCGCGTGTCCGAGTTGCAACGCCCGCGAATTATGCCCCCGACCGCCTCGCCACCGAATCATTCCGCCGCTAACGTGGGCATCAATGGCGTCCCGACCCCTTTCTCGCAGCCTCGCGGTTGCCAATCCGCGCACCGGTGTCGCCGACTATCATATCGCGCCGCTCGACGCCGCAGCCGTCGCTGCACTGGCGGCCCGGCTCAGGGCTGCGCAGCCGGCCTGGGCGGCGCTGACGCTGCAATCGCGGCTGGAGGCGCTGGGGGCGTTGGTGACGGCGCTGGGCGACCATGCCGACGCCATTCTTGCCGCGCTGACCCGCGATACCGGCCGGCGCAGCGTCAGCGCGATCGAGATCGACGGCGTCAAGGCCATGGTGGCGCGTTGGGCGCGGGCGGCACCCGGCCTTGTCGCCGATATCGAAGCGACGCGCATCGCCACCGCCATCCCGACGATCACCGCCGGCACGCGGCTGCATCCCTACCCGCTGGTCGGCATCATCAGCCCGTGGAATTTCCCGCTGACCTTGGCGATGATCGACGCGATTCCGGCGCTCGCGGCCGGCTGCGCGGTCATCGTCAAGCCGTCGGAGGTGACGCCGCGCTTCGTGGCGCCGCTGATGGCGGCGATCGCGGCGGTGCCGGCGCTCGCCGCGGTGTTCGCAGTCATCGAAGGCGATGGCGAAACCGGCGCGGCGCTGGTGCCCGCGGTCGATTACATCGCCTTCACCGGATCGGTCGCCACCGGCCGCAAGGTCGGCGAGGCGGCGGCGCGCGCCTTCATCCCCGCCAGCCTCGAACTCGGTGGCAAGGATCCGATGCTGGTGCTCGCCAGCGCCGATCCGGCACATGCGGCGGCAGTCGCGCTGCGGGCGTCGGTCGTCGCCACCGGCCAGGCTTGTCAGTCGATCGAGCGGGTGTATGTGGCGCGCGAAATCCATGACGAATTCCTGGAGCACCTCGTCCGGCTGGCGCGCGCCGTCACCATCAACCACCCCGATATCGGCAGCGGCGAGATCGGCCCGTTCATCTTTGCCGCCCAGGCCGAAATCGTCGCCGGCCAGATCGCCGATGCCGTGGCGAAAGGCGCCACCGTCCACAGCGGCGGCACCATCATCGATCACGGCGGCAAATGGCTGCGCCCAACGGTCATCACCGGCGTCACGCCCGACATGGCGCTGATGACCGAGGAAACCTTTGGCCCCGTCATCCCGGTCATCGCCTTCGACAGCATCGACGATGCCGTTGCCCAGGCCAACGCCAGCCAGTTCGGCCTGTCGGCGGCGGTGTTGGCCGGCACGGTTGCGGAGGCCGAAGCCGTTGCGGTGCGGCTCCACGCCGGCGCCGTGTCGATCAACGATGGTGCGCTGACCAGCATGATCGGCGACGCCGAAAAGTCGAGCTTCGGCCTGTCGGGGCTGGGGCCATCGCGGATGGGGGCATCGGGGCTGCTGCGCTTCTATCGCCGCCAGGCGCTGCTGCGCCAGTCGGGCGCGCCGCTGCCGCTTGCCGCCTATGCGGAGCGCGGCTGAATGGCGCTTTCGAAAACCGGCCTGTCGAAAACCGGAATGCGGCGGCTGATCCTCGGCGGCATCGCGCTGGCGCTGGTGCTGGCGATCGGGCTCGGCGTGTTCCACCGCGACATCGACGCCGAAACCGCCACCGGCATCGCCGACCGCATGCTGGTGCAATATCGCCGCGGCAATGGCGAACCGGTGCGCAACTTCACCGCCCGCGAAACGCGCATCTGGGCCGATGGCTGGGAATTCCGCTGGCGCTATCGGCCATGCCCCGAATTTGCCTCGCTGCGCATCTGGATCAGCCGCGACGGCCGCCGCGCCAGCTATGCCGAAATGCCCGATTGCGCGCCCGAACGCGGCTTTGCGATGAAGCCGCTGAAGGTCTGACGCGCGCCCTCCCTCCCCCCTGCGGGGAGGGAGCGGCCTCAGCCCCGCGCCGCCGCCACGAACCGCGCCGCCGCTTCGCCCACAGCTTCCGCCGTGACCCCCGGGTGGAACAGCGCCGACCCGAGGCCGAAACCATCCGCCCCCGCCGCCATCCAGGCGCCGATGCCTTCGGGCGTCATGCCGCCGACCGCCAGCACCGGCAGGTCGCGCGGCAGCACGGCGCGCATCGCCTTGAGCACCGCCGGCGAACCGGCCTCGGCGGGAAACAGCTTCAACGCATGGGCGCCGGCGGCGATCGCGGCAAAGGCTTCGCTGGAGGTGAAAAATCCCGGGATCGACACCAGCCCGGCGGCGACCGTCGCGGCGATCACATCGGTGTCGGTGTTGGGCGACACGACCATCTGGCCACCGGCGGCGGCAACGCGCCCGACGGCGGCGCTGTCGAGCACGGTGCCGGCGCCGATGATCGCATCGCCGCCCGCAAGCCCCGCCAGCCGGGCGATCGATTCATAGGGTTCGGGCGAATTCAGCGGCACTTCGATGATGCGGATGCCAGCGGCGATCAGCGCCGTGCCGACGCCCTCGACCTCGTCGGGCCGGATGCCGCGCAGGATGGCGACCAGCGGGCAGGCGGCGAGGTGCCGGACGAAATCTTCGGGGATTGTCATCGCTGTCCTTCAGCCGATTGCCGCCATGATGGCGCGGGCACCGGCGACAAATGCCGCCTCGCCATCGATGACAACCGCTTCGCGCCCGGCGCGTTCCAGCGCCAGCGCAAATCGCGCGCACAGGTCGGCGCTGCCGATCAACGGCACGACATCGGCGCGGGCGCGGCCCAGCCCGATGCGGATGTCACTGCCGATCAACAGCCCCGAAATCCGGCTGGCGGCATCGGCGGCGGACATCTGCCCGGTGACGACACGGGCGCGGGCGCCGAACAGCTCCGCGGTCAGGTCGCCGGCATCGAGTGCATGGTCGACACCATCGAGGAAGGCCGCATCGGCGGCGGGCGGATGGACAAGCAGGTCCGAAAGGATCGATTTCGTGGCCAGC
>JBBQKM010000272.1:0-4522 GCA_038326915.1 Sphingomonadales bacterium | reverse complement strand
CCCTACACGCCGCTTCAACACCTGCTCTTCTCCGCCGGCCAATTCCAAGCCCTGGTCCTGACCAGCGCGAACGACAGCGATGAACCGCTTATTTACGACGACGCCGACGCCGTTTCCCGGCTGGCAGGGCTTTGCGACGCGATTCTCACGCATGAGCGCCCGATCCAGCGGCCGGTTGATGACAGCGTAATCCTCGCCCGCCGCGATGGCCGAACCACCGTCATCCGCCGGGCCCGCGGCTATGTCCCGGCACCGATTCACCTGCCGGTTTCTGTCGCCCCCGGGCTGTGCCTCGGAGCCGACCTCAAGAGTACTGTCGCCGTTGTTCGCGGCGGCCAGCAGGCGATCCTCTCCCAGCACCTGGGCGATCTCCAGCATTCCCGCGGATATGCCTTGCTCAAGCAGACCATCGCCGACCTGCTTCGGCTGTTCAATGTCGCTCCCCAATGGATCGCCCACGACCTGCACCCCGGCTATTACAGCACCCGCTGCGCCCGCGAGCTGGCGGCCGAATGGCGCGTGCCCTTGATCGCCGTTCAGCACCATCACGGCCATGCCGCCGCCGTCCTGGCCGAGCACGCCATCACCACACCGGCGATCGCCATTGTCTGCGATGGCACCGGCTACGGGCCCGACGGCGCGATCTGGGGCGGCGAGATCCTTCGCGTCGATGGTGGCGGCTTCGATCGGATTGCCCATCTCAAGCCCATGAACCTCCCCGGCGGCGATAGCGCCGCACGCCAGCCTTGGCGCAGCGCGCTGGCGTTGCTCTGGCAGGTGTTCGGCCGGCAGATTCCCGCCGCAGCGATCCACTCGCTTCGCGATTTTGCCTCCCTTGGGGACATCGACTTTGTGCTCTCGATGCTTCAGTCCGGAACCGCCTGTCCCACGACCACCTCGACAGGGCGGGTCTTCGATGCGTTCGCGGCCTTGCTCGGCATCGCCGGCGAAAACCGCTACGAAGGCGATGCCCCCACCCGCCTTGAAGCTAAGGCCGACCAGCCCGTTGAAATGGGCGACCTTTTTCAGCTCACCGCTGACTCGATCGATCTGGCCCCACTGGTGAGCTATGTCGTTGCCGCCCGCTTCTCGGCCACAGCCTCCAGTTCTGTCCCGACGCTTGCCGCCACCATCCACGATCAATTGGCAAGGGCGTTCGCCCGGTCCGCCATTCAGGCCGCCCGCGCTCACTCGATCGAACAGGTCGTCCTCAGCGGCGGCGTTTTTGTCAATGAACGCTTCGCCGCCGCCGTCGAATCACAGCTGATGCGAGCCAACTTGAAAGTACTTCGGCACGAACAAGTTCCACCCAATGACGGCGGCATTGCGCTCGGCCAAGCTTACATCGCCGCCGCGACGTTGGCGGAGCAGGAACTCGCTCATTCTGCCGCCCAACACCAAGCTGGCGATCAGCGCTGCCAATTCGCCATTGCCACGAAAGAGGTGTCGTAATGTGTCTAGCCGTACCGGGACAACTCCTTGAAGTTACAGGCGATCAAGCCCTCGCCAGCCTGCATGGCAATAAGCTTCGCGTCAGCACCGCGCTGATCCCCGGCGCCGCCGTCGGCGACTGGGTTCTGATCCACGCCGGATTCGCCATCCAGAAGCTCGAAGGCACCGACGTCGAAGAAGCGTTTGCCATTCTGCATGATATTGCCGTTGCCGAAGCAGCGACGATCCGACAAACCGACAACGCCACCGTCGATCAGGCAGCCGCATTCAAACCTTCTCGCCCCACCCGGCAGGAGGTGAGCCGATGAATCGCACCATCCTGCGACATCCTGAAGTGCTGGAGCGTTTGCGCGAACTGGCACCGCTCCTGCCCCGGCCGATGCGGTTCATGGAAGTTTGCGGCACGCACACTGTCAACGCTTTCCGATCGGGCCTGCATAGCCTGCTGCCTGAAAATGTCTCGCTGCTCAGCGGTCCGGGCTGCCCGGTGTGTGTCACCAGCCAAGGGGATATCGACCTGATCGTCCAGGTCGCCTCACTGCCCAACGTCACGCTTTGCACCTATGGCGACATGATCCGCGTGACCGGCCACGACGGATCGCTTGCCGACGCACGCGCCGCCGGTGCGGATGTCCGAATCATCTACAGTGCCCTTGATGCCGTGAAATTTGCGAGTGAAAACCCCCGCCGGCAGGTTGTCTTCGCCGCCGTCGGATTTGAAACCACGACCCCGCCCTCGGCCGTCGCCGTCCTCGAAGCGGATAAGCAATCGCTTGACAATTTCACTGTGCTGGCCAGCCACAAGCTGATCATGCCCGCCATGCGCGCCTTGCTCAGCAGCGGCGAGGTTGAAGTCGATGGTTTTGTCTGCCCCGGCCATGTTGCGATCATCACCGGGTCGCGCGTGTTTCAGGAAGTCGTCGATGGGTGGCATCTCCCCTGCGTGATCACCGGCTTTGAAGGCCCGCAAATCGCCGCCGCCATCCTCCGATTGGTTGAATTAACGCTTCGCAACGAGCCGGCTCTGGAGAATCTCTATCCCCAGGCCGTCACCGACGAGGGCAATACCTTCGCCATGAAGCTGATCGACAAGGTCTTTGAACCGGTCGATGCCACTTGGCGAGGCCTTGCTCTGCTTAGCGACAGTGGGCTGGCGCTTCGCAGCGCCTACAAGCGCTACGATGCCCGCACCCGCTTCGAGCTGGTTCAGCCCGAAGAGCGCATCAATAAAGCCTGCGCCTGCGGCGATGTGATCACTGGGCGGATTTCGCCCGGGCAATGCCGTTTGTTCGGAACCGTCTGCACCCCCGCCCGGCCCATGGGCCCCTGCATGGTCAGCAGCGAAGGAACCTGCTCGGCATGGTTCAAGTACGGCCGCCAATCCGCCGCCGCAACCGCCGCCCGGCAGCCCGCTGAACCCCAGACCCAAGGAGCCCAGCGATGAGCACCCTCTCGCACAAAGCCCGGGTTCGCGATCTGTCGGACGCCAAGGTCGAAGAAGGCAAAGTCATGCTCGCGCACGGCGGGGGCGGGCAATTGACCGATGAGCTGATCTCGCAACTGATCCTCCCACGCCTGGGAAATCAAGAGCTGGATGAACTGCTCGATGCCGCCGATGTCTCCATGAACGCGGCCGACGTCACCTTCACCATCGACAGCTATGTCGTTCAGCCCCTGAGCTTTCCCGGCGGCGATATCGGTCGTCTGGCGGTCTGCGGCACCGTGAATGACCTCGCCGTTACGGGTGCCCAGCCCCTTGCCATCGCCCTCAGCCTGATCATCGCCGAAGGCTTTGAAAAGCAGGCTTTGGCGGATGTGCTCGACGCCATCAGCGCCGCCGCCACGGAAGCCGGCGTCCGCGTCGTCACCGGCGATACCAAGGTGGTTCCCGTCAAGGCAGCCGACGGTCTGTTTATCACTACCGCCGGCATCGGCCGCCGAAACGGCAAACGCCTTCACCCCAAAAATATCCAGTCCGGCGACAAAATCCTCATCAATGGCCCGATCGCCGATCATGGCCTAGCCGTCATGCTCGCCCGCGAGATGCCCCATGTCCAAAGCACCCTGCGCAGCGACGTGGCACCGCTCAATGGTCTGATCCGCCAGCTTCTTGAGCATGTCCCCGACATCGTATTCATGCGCGATCCGACCCGCGGCGGACTGGCCAGCGTTGCCGCCGACCTGGCGACCCGCACCGGTCTAAACGTCACCCTGGATGAAGACGCCATCCCCCTGCGCCCGGAAACCTGGCACGCCGCCGAGATGCTTGGACTTGATCCGCTTGAAGTCGCCAACGAAGGCAAAGTGGTCATCGTCGTCCGCGAGGCCGGCGCTGCTAAGGCACTGGAAATCCTGCGCAGCCACCGCCTGGGGCAGGAAGCGGCCTTGATCGGAACCGTCGGCTCGACCCGGGGCGGCATTTGCGACATTCGCACCCGCATGGGTGGAAGCCGCGTCCTGCAAAAACCCTACGGAGAACAACTGCCCCGCATCTGCTGAAACCCGCAGTTGCAACCCGATTAACCCATTGGCCGATGTGGCCAAACTGATCCCGCAAGCGACCTTTAGAAAAAGGAGATTTGATCATGCATCTTGGAAACTCGACCGTCACCCCCGCCTGTGCCGTTTACGGCCTGACCTTGACCACCGCCGCTTGGGGAACCGCCTTGGCGGTAGCCAAAGCCGCACGCCGGCCTCAGCCCATGCGATTCGCCATGGCGACCGCACTGGTCTTCGCATTACAAGCCATGAACGTCACCGTCCTACCCGGCACTGCCAGCGGGCACATGATCGGCGGAGCGCTGCTTACCTGCTGGTTCGGATCGGTTTGGGGCCTGGGCGGCATGACTCTGGTCTTGGCGCTGCAAGGCCTTCTCTTTGCCGACGGGGGCTTCCTCACCTTCGGCCTGAACGTCTTCAACATGGGCGTTATCCCCTGCCTGCTGGTGGTCCCCGCCGTGCGCTGGGCGATGGGCAACGGCAAGGCGGCACTCGCCGCGGCGGCGTGGCTGTCGGTGGTGGTGGCTGCCTTCGTCTGCTCGCTGGAGGTCGCCCCGTCCATGATGGGCAC
>JBBQKM010000271.1:0-4574 GCA_038326915.1 Sphingomonadales bacterium | reverse complement strand
ATCGCGGTGGTGAGATAGGCCTCGCCATTGGAAAGCCCGGTTTCGGTGAAGAAGGCGCTGAACCGAACCTGTTTTTCCGCAACCAGTTTCTCATAGGCGACAGGGTCGGTCAGCGGCACCAGCGGCGGCAGCTTGCGGTTGCGCACCTCTTCGAGCCGCAGGCTGGCCAGCGAGCGATCGAGCTCGCGCTGCAGCAGCACCACCTGCGCATCCCAGTCGTAGGGCAGCAGCAGCACGTGCTTTGCGTGCCAGTTGTAATTGTCCTTGCCGACACCGCTCGGCCCGGTCTTCTTCGGCGCCTCGGCAGCAACCCAGGCGGCAAAATCGTCGGTCGCGGCGCGTGCGTCGCCGATCGCCTTGCGCAGCGCCGGGCTGGCGCCGGTCATGTCGGCGGGGATGATGCCGTCGAGCGTGCGCAGCTTCAGCGTGCCGGCCGCCAGCGCCGCCAGCGCCGCCGACTGGTCGCGATAGGCGGCGCTGCCATAGGTCCACAGATCCCTGGCGTTGCTGCCGGCCAGATTGACCTTGGCCGCTGCCAGGTTGGCCGGCACGGCCGCGAGCGCCGCCGTTAGCGCCTTGTCGTCGGCGGGTTTCAGCGGCCATTTCCACGCGTAAAGGTCGATGTTGGGCTCGGCGGTCTGGCCCTCATGCGCCGGAACGTCGCTCCAGTCGGGAGCGATATTGGCGTAGAAACCAGGATCGCGCGCCCAGGGCTTGAGCACGCGCAGGTTGAAATCGAACGCCGCGAGTTCAGCAGTGACGATGCGATGATCGTTCCTTGCTGCGACTGTCCAGCCGGTGGTGTCGATCGCCGCCAGCCGCGCCTGCCAGACCGGCAAGGCGGCTGTCTGCCGGGCAATTCCGGCAGCGCTGTAGTCGGGGACGCCGTTCTTCACCGGCGGCGCGACGAACGCCCGCCATTCGGCGAAGAAAGCCGCCAGCTGGCTGTAGTTGGCGGGCATGGCCGTGGTCGGCGCAACAGGTGCCGCCAGCCCGGGCGAGGCGAGTCCAAGCGCCAGTGGAGCGACGCAGCGCAGCAGGATGTTCATGGCAGACCCCTCAGTTAAACACCGCCATTAGGCCAGCGGGAATGTCACAGGGTCAAGTGCCGGCCCGAAATCAGGCGTCGAGTGCCTCGGCATCGACCGCATCCGCATGCGCCTGGATAAAGGCAAAACGATGCTCTGGGTTGCGCCCCATCAGCCGCTCGACAAGGTCGGCGACCGCCGCCTTTGCATCGACACCATCGGGCAGCACGACGCGCAGCAGCGTGCGTTTCGACGGGTCCATCGTGGTTTCCTTCAATTGCGACGGCGCCATCTCGCCAAGGCCCTTGAAGCGGCCGACCTCGATCTTGGTCTTGCCGGCAAACACCGTTTTCAGCAGTTCCAGCCGATGGGCATCATCACGAGCATAAGCGACGGTGCCGCCGGCGGCGAGGCGGTACAGCGGCGGCAGCGCCAGATAGAGCCGGCCATCGCGCACCAGCCCGGGCATTTCCTGGAAAAAGAATGTCATCAGCAGCGTCGCGATATGCGCGCCGTCGACATCGGCGTCAGTCATGATGACGATGCGTTCATAGCGCAGCGCCTCGGGTGAATATTGCCCGCGAGTGCCGCAGCCGAGCGCCTGGATCAGATCGGCGACTTCGCTGTTGGCGCCGATCTTGGCGGCGTTGGCCGAGGCGACGTTGAGGATCTTGCCGCGGATCGGCAGGATCGCCTGGGTCATGCGGTCGCGCGCCTGCTTGGCGGAACCGCCGGCGCTGTCCCCCTCGACGATGAACAGTTCGGTGCCGGCCGGATCGCTGCGCGCGCAATCGGTCAGCTTGCCGGGCAGGCGCAGGTTGCGCTTCGACGTCGCCGTCTTGCGCTTGACCAGCAGTTCGGCGCGGCGGCGGAGGCGATCATCCATGCGCTCGATGACGAACGCCAGCAGCGCCTTGCCGCGTTCACCGGAGCCGGTCAGCCAGTGATCGAAATGGTCCTTGATGGCGTTTTCGACGAGGCGTGTCGCCTCGGGGCTGGTCAGGCGGTCCTTGGTCTGGCTCTGGAATTGCGGGTCGCGGATGAACAGCGACAGCATGATCTCGGCGCCGGTAAAAACGTCTTCGCCCGAAAGCTCGCCGGCCTTCTTGTTGCCGGTCAGCACGGCATAATTGCGCAGGCCGCGGGTCAGAGCCGTGCGCAGCCCGGTTTCATGGGTGCCGCCATCGGGGGTCGGGATGGTGTTGCAGTAAAAACTCGCAGCGCCCTCGCCATAATGCGGCCAGGCGCAGGCCCATTCGACGGCACCCTTGCCCTCCGCCAGGTCGGCGCGCCCGGCGAACAATTCCGGCGTGACCATTTCACGATCGGCAATGCGTTCGCGCAAATGGTCGGCCAGGCCACCGGGGAATTGGAACACTGCGGTTTCGGGCGTGTCGCCATCGAGCAGCGCCGGTGCGCCCTTCCAGCGGATTTCGACGCCGCCGAACAGATAGGCCTTGGATCGCGCCAGCTTGTACAGCCGTGAGGCACGGAATTTGGCTTCGTCGCCAAAGATCTGGGTGTCGGGCAGGAAACGGATCGTGGTGCCCCGGCGATTGGGGACAGCGCCCATTTTTTCCAGCTTCGACGTCGGAAACCCACGCGAAAAACCCTGGCGGTAGAGCTCGCGGCTGCGCGCCACTTCGACGGTCATTTCGGACGACAGCGCATTGACCACCGAAATCCCGACGCCGTGCAGGCCGCCCGAGGTGGCATAGGCCTTGCCGCTGAACTTGCCGCCCGAATGCAGCATGGTCATGATGACTTCCAGCGCGGATTTGTCGGGAAAGCGCGGGTGCGGGTCGATCGGAATGCCGCGACCATTGTCGCTGATCGTCAGGCTGCCATCGGCCTCCAGCGTCACCTCGATGCGGCTGGCATGGCCGGCGACGGCTTCATCCATGGCATTGTCGAGCACCTCCGCGGCAAGATGGTGCAGCGCGCGTTCGTCGGTGCCGCCGATATACATGCCGGGGCGGCGACGAACCGGCTCCAGCCCTTCCAGCACCTCGATATGGCTGGCGTCATAGTCGCTTGGGGCCGCGGTTGCGGCGAACAGGTCGCTCATGATTTTGTTATAGGGCCGTGTCGCGCGGGGGAACAGGGGGCGAACGCCTGAACCGGCGATTGCCCGCGAAAAAATTGCCGGGTGGCTCATTATTTCGTTGCAATGGACCGTGTTGCAGTGCACAAAGGTGAGGCCAATATGGCGATCCTCCCCAAGGATAGACTTCAGGGCCGGTGCGAAAGCGCCGGCCCTTTTTTCTTGGGTTTAGGCGCTTTTTTGGGCACTTGCCGGTTTTTTGGGCAGACGCGGGCAATTATGCTGCGGCGCACAAGATTAGCGCGCCGACAGCCCGAGTTCGAGCATCCGGTCGAGATCAGATCGCGTCGGAATAGGCCGTGGTGCCGACGATCACGCCCATCACGCCGACCTGGATGCGAACGGTCTCGATGCGCCGGTTCGGGGTGATCTGCGACACCGTCATCACCTGTTGGCAATTGTTGTTGCCGATCAACCCCACGGTGGGCACCGTTTGCAACAGTGTCCAGCCAGCCTGGCGGGCATAATTGTTCATCAGGTTGACATTGGCCTCGGCGCCGACGCCGGCCGGCCGCGCGATGTGGCAGCATTTGAACACGCCGTTGCCAAGGTTATAGACCTGATACAGGCAGCCGCCATAGCCACCGCTGATGACGATGCGGCGATTGACATCCATCGTGGCGACCGTGGCGCGGCTGTCTTCGAAAAACAGGTAGGAGGCGTTGAAGCTCAGGCTATCGAGCGCATTCGCCATCATCATGCGGTGCTGCGGCGCGGCGCCAAGCGAAATCCTGGTGTGCATGAAATTATGCTCGACCAGGCACGTCGCCGAAATGGTGCTGGAACCGTTCCGGCCGCCGCCCTGCGGCTCGATGCCGACGGCCTGAATGGCGCCATTGTTGATGTCGGCAACCAAGGTTTCGATCGCTGGCATGGCTGTCTTCTCCCCCGCGAACCCGCCCCGAGTCGCGCGGCGCAGAGTGAATGCCGGATCGTGTCGGCAAGCAACCGTCCGATGTCATGGTCGCAAAAAACCGGCCGGGTCACCCCGGCCGGCTTCATGCGCTGTCCGCTTGTGGTTACGAGCTGTAGTACATGTCGAATTCGACCGGCGCCGGGGTCATTTCCCAGCGCAGCACATCGTGCATTTTCAGCTCGATATACGAATCGATCTGGTCGTCGGTGAATACGCCGCCCTTGGTGAACACGGCGCGGCTCTTGTCGAGTGCCGCCAGCGCTTCGCGCAGCGATGCGCACACCGTCGGCACCTTCTTCAGTTCCTTGGGCGGCAGGTCGTACAGGTTCTTGTCCATCGGCGCGCCAGGGTGGATGCGGTTTTCGATGCCATCGAGCCCGGCCATCAGCAGCGCGGTGTAGCAAAGATACGGATTGGCCATCGCATCGGGGAAGCGAACCTCGACGCGCTTGGCCTTGCCGCCGCTGCCATAGGGGATGCGGCACGATGCCGAACGGTTGCGCGACGAATAGGCGAGCAGCACCGG
>JBBQKM010000270.1:0-4590 GCA_038326915.1 Sphingomonadales bacterium | reverse complement strand
GACTGTTCCTTGCGGCGCAGCCATTCCAGCAATTGCGACTGGCGCCAACGACAGATGCCGGGGCTGAGGTGAAGTGGTGTCGGAAAATCGCCGGCGCGACGTACACGCCAAAGCTGCGTACGCGAGATCCCAAGATAATTGATAATCTGGCGCTGATCGAGCAGCGGATCATCAGGTCGGTGAAGATTTTCATTTTGCATTTGATCGCTCCCTTCCTCAAGTGAGGGGAGGATCAAAACACAGACGTAGTCGCCTGTCTCAGTTGGTCGCCGGAAGTTCCGCGGAACTGCAGTGGATTACGGCGAAGGCAGCATTGGGATAGATCGGGTACGGCGCAAAGCCGGCGATCAACTGCTCAATCTGCCTTTTCGCGTTTTGTATGTGCCTGCGAGGATCTTGCTGTATGTGGCAAAAGATAGGGCCGGCTTTTGACAGACCTTTGTCAGTGAAAGTTTTTTCATATTTTCTGATCACGTCGAGACAGAATTCTTTCTGGCTGCAGCCGAGTGGGGCGTTAAGATACAGTTCGCGTCCGATCAACGTGATGGCTCGGTTCCTCCGCGTCACCTTGTTCTGACTGTTGTGCGGAAACTGCGCATCGATCATCGCCAAGGCCTCTGATTCTGGCTCGTAGACCAAGGGACTGAGCCTGAATCCCAACTTGTTGGGATGTTGGCGCCCGAGGCAATCGACGGCATTTTGTCCCATTGTGTCGGGCGAAGCTGGAATGGGATCACGGACTTTCTCGGGCGGCAAAGTCGCCGGTTCCGGTTCGACCATGCCGACAGGCGCAGCGGACGATTCTTTCGCAACTGGCGCATCGGTCGGGCGGATACCTCGTGAACTTTCGAGTGCCAAGATGGCTGCCGGGAAAAAGGCAGGCCAGAAAACGGCCGGCAGCTGGTCAAGATACTCGGTCGATTGACGGTAGAGCAGAAGCGCAAGCGCCAGGAGGAAGATATAGGTAAGTCTCTGTTCCAAGCCCATGACAACCGGCGTTGGAAACCCCGACGACTGTGCTGTTCCATAGCGCATCACGACGTACCTCCCGGAGGCATGATACCACGGCTGCAAGAACGAATGAATGGCGTCGCTCGGTATTTGCCGATCTTGGCGCCACCGGGCAAAATCGGCGGCAATTTCAAAATGAGCGCATCGATCGGATGCCGCTAAAGGCAACACTTGTTCCAAGGTTGAAACGGCAATCAGCACGTTGTAGATATGTCTCTACGTACATCGAGGTGTCCGGCGTGAGCATCACCACATTGACGAGCCGGGAATTCAATCAGGATGCCAGCGGTGCCAAGCGCGCGGCACAACAGGGCCCGGTTTCACTGATCGCGGCAAGCCGGCGCATGTCCTGCTAACGATCGACGATTATCGTCGCCTTTCGGCCTCGACGGGCAGCATCGTAGATTTGCCGGGGACCTATCCGGCCTGACGTGCACCCCGACATCCTGCTCATGGCGCAACTCGGTCGAGGGCTTCTTCGCCAAACGCTCCAAAAAACGCGTCAAACGCGGCGCTTTCCATTCCGTCGTCGACCTGCAAACCGTCATCAACCGCTTCGTCGCCGCGCAAAATACCAACCCGAAGCCCTTCGTCTGGACCGCAAATCCCGACAAGAGCATCGCCGTTGTGAAACGTGGGCACCAAAGGTTGGAAGCTATCCACTATGATCCGGCGCGCGAGGGAACGGCAGACGGGTTCCGTCGTTATCTGGGCACCAATTCGAGAGGGCGCCCCGTGGGACCTGAGCACAATGCGATCGTGACATCCGGCGGCGCCAGTGCGCCACCGGTGGCTGAGGGTGACGAAACACCGGGCCGGCGTGGGGGCGCAATGCCGATGACGCGGCGCGAAGCCATTGCGGTCGGCGGTGCGGCGGTGGCGACGGCGACGGCTGCCGGTGCCACGCCGCAACAGGAGCCCGTTCTGGTCGAGGTCACCTTGCGGGTCAATGGCCGCGCCCGGCCGTTGCGCATCGACCCGCGCGTCACCCTGCTCGATGCGTTGCGCGAGCATCTGCATCTCACCGGCACCAAGAAAGGCTGCGATCATGGCCAGTGCGGCGCCTGCACGGTGACGGTCGAGGGGCGGCGGATCAACGCCTGCCTGAGCCTGGCGGTGATGCACGACGGCGATTCCGTCGTCACCATCGAGGGGTTGGGGCACCCCGGCAAGCTGCATCCGATGCAGGCCGCGTTCGTGGCGCATGACGGGTTCCAGTGCGGCTATTGCACACCGGGGCAGATCTGTTCGGCAATTGCCATGCTCGACGAGATCAAGGCCGGGATTCCAAGCCATGTCACCGCCGATCTGATGCAGGTCGGCTTCTCCGACGACGAAGTTCGCGAACGGATGAGCGGCAATATCTGCCGCTGCGCCGCCTATCCCAACATCGTCGCGGCCATCCGCGACGTGCATGGCGATGCCGGGAGTGAGCGCTCGTGAAGGCCTTTACCTACCAGCGCGCCACCTCGCCGGCCGACGCGGCGGCCGCCGTCGCCGCCATTCCGGGGGCGCGGTTCATCGCCGGCGGCACCAATCTGCTCGATCTGATGAAGCTCCGGATCGAAACGCCGGGGCATCTTGTCGACATCAACCATGTCGGCCTCGACCGGATCGAGCCAACGAGCGCGGGCGGCCTGCGCATCGGCGCGCTGGTTCGCAACACCGATCTTGCCGCCGACACGCGGGTTCGGCGCGATTATGCGGTATTGAGCCGTGCCCTGCTCGCCGGTGCGTCGGCGCAATTGCGCAACAAGGCGACAACTGCGGGCAATCTGCTGCAGCGAACGCGGTGCCATTATTTCTATGATACGACCAAGCCCTGCAACAAGCGCGTGCCCGGGAGCGGCTGCGCGGCGCTGGGCGGCATCAATCGCAACCTCGCGGTGCTCGGCACCAGCGACCAATGCATAGCGACGCACCCGTCCGACATGGCGGTGGCGATGCGCGCGCTCGATGCCAGCATCGAAACAGTGGCGCCCGATGGCACCGCGCGCGCGATCCCGATCGCCGATTTCCACCTGCTGCCCGGCAAAACCCCCGAAATCGAGACGGCGTTGCAGCCCGGCGAGCTGATCACCGGGGTCGTGCTGCCGGCGCCTTTGGGTGGCCGCCATGTCTATCGCAAGGTGCGCGACCGCGCTTCCTATGCCTTTGCCGTGGTTTCGGTGGCAGCGGTGCTGGCACCGGGGCGCACGCGGCTGGCGTTCGGCGGCCTCGCCCCGCGGCCATGGCGGGTCGAAGCCGGCGAAAGCGAGGCCGGCCGCGGCGGCGCGGCGGTTGCCGAAGTCGTGCTGGCGGGGGCCAAGCCCAGCGAACAGAACCGTTTCAAGCTGCCGCTCGTACAGAGGCTGCTGACATCCGTGCTCGCCGACAGCTGAAACCCAGGGAAAACGCTGCCATGAAGTTCGATACCCCCGCCGGGCGCAACCCGATCGACCAGGGCCGTGTCGTCGGCCAGCGCCATCCGCGCATCGACGGCCCACTGAAAGTATCGGGCCTTGCCCGCTATGCGCATGAATATCATGCCGAAGCGCCGGGCGCGGCCTATGGCGTGATGGTCGGCGCCGGCATCGGCAAGGGCAAGATCACCGCGATCGACACGACACGGGCGGAGGCCGCGCCCGGTGTGCTGCTGGTGATGACGTATAAAAACGCCCCGAGGCAATATGGCATCGGCCACGCGCCGCCAGGTTCGCCGCCGCCAGCGGAGGGTGAAAAGCCCGGCCAGCACAATGCGCCGCAATTGCAGGGGCCGGAAATCAAGCATTTCGACCAGTCGGTGGCCTTTGTCGTCGCCGAAAGTTTCGAACAGGCGCGCGCTGCGGCGCAGCTGGTGCGGATCAGCTATGCGGCGACGTCGGGAAAATTCGACCTTGCCGCCGAAAAACACCACGGCACGATGCCGGAGGATGCCCCCGACAGCGACATCGGCAACTTCGAAACCACCTTTGCCGCCGCGCCGGCGAAGGTCGATGTGACCTATACCACCCCTGATCAGGCGCATTCGATGATGGAACCCCAGGCCAGCATCGCCCGCTGGGACGGCGACCACCTGACATTGTGGACATCGCACCAGATCATTCACTGGGCTGTTCAAGGGGTTGCGGGCACGCTGGGCATCCCGGTGGACAAGGTTCGGGTGGTCTCCGCCTATGTCGGCGGGGGCTTTGGATCGAAGTTGATGATCTATGGCGACCCGATTCTGGCGGCTTTGGCAGCAAAAAAGCTTGATCGCCCGATCAAGGTGGCACTCACCCGGCCGCAGATTTACAACCACACCAGTCACCGCCCGGCGACGATCCAGCGGCTGCGGTTGGCGGCCGACCAGAGTGGCAAGTTGCTCGCCATCGGCCACGATGTCTGGTGTGGCAACCAAAAGGGCGGCGAGCCGGAAAAGGCCGCCGACCAGACCAAGCTCCTCTATGCCGGCGCCAACCGGCTGCTGCGTACCCGCCAGACGCTGCTCGACCTGCCGCTCGGCGCCTCGATGCGCGCGCCGGGCGAGGCGGTCGGGCTGCTCGCGCTCGAATGCGCGATGGACGAGCTGGCCGAAAAGCTCGGGCTCGACCCGGTCGA
>JBBQKM010000269.1:0-4602 GCA_038326915.1 Sphingomonadales bacterium | reverse complement strand
GCTGGCGGAGGCCGACGAACGCGCGTTGATCGCCGACAGTCTCGCGGGCTTGCAGGCGGTGACCGGCGTGCGGCCGACCGGCTGGCTGTCGATCGCGCGGTCGCAAAGCTGGAACACGCCGCGGCTGCTGGTGGAGGCCGGGCTGGGCTATGCCATGGACTGGGTCAACGACGAACTGCCGTACCGGATGACGACGCCGGCGGGGCGAATCGTCAACCTGCCGATCAACCATGAACTCTCCGACCGCCAGGTCATCGCCACCTGCCAGCAATCGGCCGACAGCTATGCCGAGCAATTGCGTGATGCGTATTTGTGGCTCGATGGCGAGGTCGACCGATACGGTGGCCGCATGCTGCCGATCCACCTGACGCCGTATATCAGCGCGCTGCCCTATCGCATCGATGCGATCGAAGCCTTGCTCGCCTGGCTGGCGGCGCAGCCGGGGGCGTGGCTGGCGCGCGCCGATGATGTGGTGGCTGCTGCCGGGGTCTAGGCCGCAGGTGGCGAATCGCCGGGAATTCGTGTCAGGTTGCGGTGGCAGCGAAAGGGGGCGGCGATCTCAGGGCATCTGGTCATTCGCACCGCGCGCGGCCGGCTGTTCCTTGGTCGCGCCGCCGGCTTTCCGTTCGATGTGCAGCGGGTCGCGCAGCTGGGCCAGCGCGCGGCGCTGGCGACGCTGGCGCGCGATCCGGGTGCGCTGGCGCAGATAAGGCTGTGGCCGGGGCGCAGCGACCTGGGCAGCGACATCACGGGACTCGACGATCATGCGCTGCTCGGCGTCGTCCGGCGCGATGTCGCCAACCGCCGGCTGCTGATTTTCGAAATGCACGATGCGGTGCCGACGATCAGCGTGCCGGTGCCGGCGACCAACCGGGCGATCGTCGCCAAGCCGCCGCCCGGCATGACGCTGACCCCGGCGCAGGAGGCCGATGCCGCCGTCGCCGCGATGGACAGCATGGACAAGGTGATCGCGGCGCTGCAGCGCTCGGCGAAATTCATGGGGCCGGAACTGGCCAACGCCTTCCAGCAGCTGTTCACGCTCGACAATCTGAAGATTCTCGCCGCCTTTTTCATCGCCGGGGCGCTGGCCAACACCAATCCGGTGTCGGCGGCGGTGTTCGATGGCGCGATGCTGGCGATGGTGTTCTATCTCGCCGGCAGCGCCGGAATCGAGGCGCTGGGGCTGTTGATCGCCACGACGATCGCAGTGATCGCCGCCAAGAGCGAAGCCGATCTCGACCGCGGCGGCGAAGGCTATGCCAAGGCGTTCGTCGGGCTGGGCGGTGCCGTGTTCATGGCGTGGCTGGCGCGGCGGATCATCAAGCAAAAGAACACCGGCGGCCCGAGCAAGCCCAAGCCGGCCGAGCCGGGCGAAATCGTCTGGCCGCCGAACCGCGGTTTCGAAGGGACGCCCGAGGCGCGCACCCTGCCGCGCGGCACCCGTGTTGACCGCTATGGCTATGACGGCGGGACCTTTGTGTCGCCCGAGGGGACGCCCGTATCGGCGCGCAGCCTGGCGCCGGGCACCACGGCCAAGCCGTACAATGTCTATGAGGTCGCAAAGCCGATCGAAGTGCAATCGGGCAAGGTGGCGCCGTGGTTCGGCGAGGTCGGCAAGGGGACGCAATATGAATTGCCGATGTCGGTCGGCGAGGCTGTCGCCAAGGGCTATCTGACCAAGGTCGGCCCATGACTGGCGCCATGACCCGCGACGATTTCGCCCGTGCCGTGATCGCCCTGCAGATCGATCCGTTCGCGTTTGCCATCGATGAGATCGATGATGAATGCTATGTGATGATCGCCAGTGGCGATAGCTGGGACGTGTTCTATAGCGAGCGCGGGCTGAAAACCGATCGGCGGCACTTCGCCAGCGAATCCGATGCCCTCGACGATCTGTTGCGGCGGCTTTGCGGCGATGCATCGGCGCGGCCAGCGGGAGCGAACGACTGACATGGACGAACAGCTAATCGTCATCGGCAGCTGGAAAGATGCCCGGGCGCGGCAGATCACGCTGCAGAACTTCATCGCCGATGGCGTGCCGTTCATTCCGATCTTTTCGGACGAGGCGACCTTTGCGCAGCAGGTGGCGGGCAGCGGCTTTGAAGCCCAGGGTATCGCCATCGACCGCGGTTTTCTGGCGTCGATCCTCAACGGCGACGAGGATCTGATCCTCGATCCCGGCGGCCCGGCGCCGGTGCGGCTGAAGGCTGCCGACCTTGACGGTCCGGCCTGGGCGGCACTGATCCGGCCGCCGCCGGGTTGACGCCTCACGCCCGCGGGTGGGCATTCCTGTACACATCCAACAGCTGCGCCGCGTCGATTGCCGTGTAGATCTGCGTCGATGACAGGCTGGCGTGGCCGAGCAGTTCCTGGATCGAGCGCAGATCGGCACCGCGCGCCAGCAGATGCGTCGCGAAACTGTGGCGCAGCGCGTGCGGCGTCGCCGTGTCGGGCAGGCCCAGCGCCGGCCGCGCGGCGCGGATGGCGCTGCGCACGATGCCGGGGTCGAGCGCGCCGCCGCGCAGCCCACGAAACAGCGGCGCATCGCGTGCCGGCGGCCAGGGGGTCAGCGCGACATAGGCGGTGATGGCCTCGGCAACCACCGGCAGCAGCGGCACGGCGCGGGTCTTGTTGCGCTTCCCCGTCACGATGATGGTGTCGCCCAGCGGCAGCACCGCGCCGGTCAGCGACAGTGCCTCCGCAATGCGCAGGCCGGCACCATAAAGCAGCAGCAGCACCGCGGTGTCGCGCGCCGCTGTCCACGGCAGCCGCGCATCGTCGCCGACCGCGGCGATCAGCCCGGCGGCATCCCCCGGCGACACCGGGCGCGGCACCCGGCGCGGCACCTTGGGTGATTTCAGCCCGGCGATGCCGTCGCAATCGATGCCGTGGTGGCGGCGCGCCCATTCGAAAAAGGTCTTCAGCGCCGACACCTCGCGCGCCACCGAGACACTGGCGAGGCCGTCGCCGCGGCGCTGGCTGAGAAAGGCGCGGAAATCCGCCGGGGCCAGCGCCGCCAGCACCGCCGGGGTGGCGGTGCCGCCGACATGGCCGGACAGGAAATCGCCGAAACGTTCGATGGTGGCGGTATAGGCGCGGACGGTGTGCGGCGACAGGCGGCGGGCGTTTTCGAGGGAGGCGAGCCAGAGGCGCGCAAGGGCCGTCAAACTCCCTCCCCGCGTCGCCGAAGGCGACCTCCGGTCGCACGGGGAGGGCGACTCGGCGCCAGCCGAGCGGGGTGGGGGTTCACTGGTTTCGGCGCGAGCGACCCCCACCCCGCTCGCTGCGCGAGTCGCCCTCCCCGCAGGGGGGAGGGAGATGGGCTCCTTGTGGCTCAGAGGATGCTCTGCCCGGTCTTGGCCCAGTCGGCGGTGAACGCCGCCAGCCCCTTGTCGGTCAGCGGGTGGCTGGCCAGCGCGCGGATCACCGCCGGCGGCATCGTCGCGACATCGGCGCCCAGCTTTGCCGCCTGCAGCACATGCACCGGGTGGCGGACGCTGGCGACGAGGATTTCGGTTTCAAAGGCGTAGTTGTCATAGATCATCTTGATGTCTTCGATCAGCTGCATGCCGTCGTAGCCGACATCGTCAAGCCGGCCGACGAATGGCGAAATGAACGTCGCGCCGGCCTTGGCCGCCAGCAGCGCCTGGTTCGCCGAAAAGCATAGCGTGACATTGGTCATCGTGCCTTCGTCGGACAGCGCCTTGCACGTCGTCAGCCCGTCGATGGTCAGCGGCAGCTTGATGCAGATATTGTCGCCAAGTTTTTTCAGCACCTCGGCCTCGCGCAGCATGTCGGCGGTGGTGGTGGCGACGACTTCGGCAGAGACCGGGCCACTGGTGAGCGCGGCGATTTCGCGGATGACCTCGAGGAAATTGCGCCCCGACTTGGCGATCAGCGACGGGTTGGTGGTGACGCCATCCAACAATCCGGTGGCGGCCAGCGAGGCGATTTCGGCGGTATCGGCGGTATCGGCAAAGAACTTCATGGATCGGGCTTTCGGCTGGATTTTGCTTGGCTGTAACGGAAGCTCAGGCGGAACGCAGCACCCAATCATAATCCAGGGGCGTGACGATGGCGTTATAGCGTTCCTGCTCGACCCGCTTCATCGTCGCATACAGCTCCGCCGCGCGGCCGCCCCAGTAATCGGCGAGCAGCCGCGAGCCTTCGAAAAGCGCCAGCGCGTGCGCCCAATCGGTCGGCAGGCGTTCGCCGGTGGCATAGCCGTCGCCGGTCACGGCGGGGCCGGGGGCGATGGCATGGGTAAGGCCATGGTGGACGCCGGCGAGCACCGCGGCGACGGCGAGATAGGGGTTGGCATCGGCGCCCGACAGGCGATGTTCGAGGTGACGCGACGATGGTGGCCCGATGGGAATCCGCAGCGGCACGGTGCGGTTGTTGACGCCCCAGCCGGCGCGCACCGGGGCATAGCTGTTGGGGCGGAAACGCCGATAGCTGTTGGCGTTGGGGGCGAACACCGCGATGCTGGCGGGCATCAGATTGGCGCAGCCGCCGATGGCATGACCCAGCGCCGCGCTGCCGGCGGGATCATCGCCGGCAAAGATGTTGCGGCCGCGTTTGTCGTTGACCGAGACATGGATG
>JBBQKM010000268.1:0-4635 GCA_038326915.1 Sphingomonadales bacterium | reverse complement strand
GGTGAAAAGCGACGCTATATCCATGGTCATGCAGTTAGGGATGCGCGCGCCGCTGTGCCAGCCCCAAAGCGATCAATCGGCGAGCGTATGGACGAGATCGTCGAGATAGTCGCGGCCCTGCAGCAGCGACGCCACGCGGATGCGTTCGTTCAGCCCGTGCATGCCATTGCCATCGGGATCGATGAACAGGCCCGGCGCGCCATAGGTCGGGATGCCGATCGGCGACAGGAAGATGGCATCGGTGGCGCCGGTCGACATGGTGACGCCGAACGGCACGCCGGGGAAATGCTTCGCCGCCAGCGCCTGCATCGGGCCGATGACGGCGGGGTTAAGCGGCGGCGACACGGCGACCGGGCGGATCGGCGGGGTCAGCGTCACCGCGACCTTGGGGTTGGCGATGGCAGCGACCAGGTCGGCACGGGTCTTTTCGGGGTCGGTGCCGGGAAACATCCGGCAATTGACGTTGGCGGTGGCGCGCTGGGCCAGGGCGTTGTTGGCGTGGCCGGCCTCCACCAGCGTTGTCACGCAGGTGGTGCGCAGCGTCGAATGAAAGCTCGGGTCCTTGCTGACGATGGCATTGGCGGCGGCATCGGAGGGGTTGGCGAGCAGACTGGTGATGGCGCCGCCGACCTGCGGTGGTGAAGCCTTGGCCATCAACCCAAAAAAGCTGCGGGTGGTATCGTTGAACTGCACCGGAAATTCATGCGTGTTGACCGCGACCATGGCGCGCGCCAGCTCGGTGATGGCATTGTCCGGGCGCGGCACGCTGCTGTGGCCGCCGGGGTTGGTGGCGAGCAGCTGGAAATTCTGCACGGTCTTTTCGCCGACCTGCACGCCCACGCCCATCGGCTTGCCGCTGCTGTCATAGCGGCCGCCGCCGCCTTCGTTGATGGCATATTCGGCGGCGATCAGGCCGGGCTTGTTCTTCGCCAGCCAGTCGGCGCCGTTGAAGGCGTTGGTGGTTTCCTCGCCGCAGGTCAGCGCCAGTTTCAGCGTGCGCCTGGGGGCCTTGCCGGCGGTTTTGTAGCGGACCAGCGTGTCGGTCCAGATCGCCGCCTGCGACTTGTCGTCAAAGGTGCCGCGGCCATAATAATAGCCGCCTTCCTCGACGAGCACGAACGGATCGCGGGTCCAGTCGGCACGCCGCGCTTCGACGACATCGAGATGGCCGAGCAGCAGGATCGGCTTTGCCGCCGTGTCGGTGCCGGGCAGGATGGCGACCAGGCCGCCTTCTTTCGGGTGATCGGGCGTGGCGAACAGCGTGATGTCGGCGTCCTTGAAGCCGGCGGTTTTCAGCCGCGCGGCCAGTTTCTCGGCGGCGAGCGTGCAGCTGCCGGCCGACAGCGTCGTGTCGGTTTCGACGAGTTCCTTGTAGAGATCGCGGAACGCCGCCTGGTCGGGGCGCAGCGGCTCGGCGGTGGCGGGAACGGCGAGAACAGCGGCGAGCAACAGGGCCTTCAGATTCATTTGCTGTCCTTGGTTTTGCCGCCAGCGGCCGGGGCCTGGGCATAGGCAGTGATCAGGTCGAACAGATAGTCGCGCTCGGCATAGAGGCCGGCGACCGATTTGCGTTCGTTGAGGCCGTGGACACCATTGCCGTCGGGATCGGAAAAGCGCCCCGGCACGCCATAGGTCGGGATACCGCCGGCGTTGAGGAAACGGCCGTCGGTGGCGCCTGTGGTCATCGCCGGCAGCATCGGCACGCCGGGGAAATGCTTCGCGGCGATGGCCTTGGCGGTGCCATAGACCAGCGGCGTCAGCGGTGGCGGCGGCGGGGTCGGGCTGATGTCGCCGGTCGGCTTCACGCTGATCGACGGGTCGGCGATCGCCCGGGCCAATTGGGCGCGGACATTTTCGATCGGGTCGCCGGGGAACATCCGGCAATTGACGTTGGCGCCGGCGCGCTGCGGCAGGGCGTTATTGGCATGGCCGCCATCGAGCCGCGTGGCGACGCAGGTGGTGCGCAGCATCGAATGATAGGTCGGGTCCTTCGACACGATGGCGTTGGCGTCGGCATCGGCCGGGTTGGCGACGAGCTTGAGCATCGCCGCGCCGGTTTCGCCGCCGGTCAGCTCCGCGGTTTCGGTGAAATAGGCGCGAGTGGTGTCGCTCAACTGCACGGGGAATTCATATTTGCCGACGGAAGTAAGCGCCGCCGCCAGGCTGTAGATGGCGTTGTCGGGGCGCGGCCGGCTGCTGTGGCCGCCGGGGTTGGTCGCCTCCAGCCGGAAATCCTGATAGACTTTCTCGCCCGCCTGCATGCCGAACGACACCGGCTTGCCATCCTTGTCACGGATGCCGACGCTGCCTTCGTTGAGCGCGAATTCGGCGTCGATCCAGTCCTTGTGGTTCTTCACCAGCCACTCGGCGCCGTTGAACACCTCGCCGGTTTCCTCGCCGCAGGTCAGCGCCAGCTTCAACGTTCGGCGCAGCTTGGTGCCCGCCGCCCTCATGCGGATCATCGTGTCGGTGAAGATGGCGCCGTGCGATTTGTCGTCGCTGGTGCCGCGGCCATAGAAATAGCCGTTTTCCTCGACCAGCGTGAACGGGTCGCGCGTCCAGTCCTCGCGCTTGGCCTCGACAACGTCGAGATGGCTGAGGAGGAGGATGGCCGGCGCCTTGGGATCGGTGCCCGGCAGCACGGCGACCAGCCCGCCGTCACGCGGGCTTTCGGGCACGCTGAACAGTGTGATCTGGCTGTCGGCATAGCCGGCCGCCTTCAACCGCGCCGCCATGCGTTCCGCGGCGAGGGTGCAACTGCCGGTGGTAACGGTGGTGTTGGTCTCGACGAGTTCCTTGTAGAGCGCGCGAAACGCCGCCTGGTCGGGGCGCAGATCGGCAGCGGCGGCCGGCGCGGCGAGCAGCAGCGCCGCGATGACAACAGGCTTCATTTGACCCCCGCATAGGCTTTGACGAGATCGAACAGATAGTCGCGGCCGCGCAGCAGCCATTCGACCGAGATGCGTTCGTTGAGGCCATGGGCATTGGTCGATCCGTCGCTGAGCAGCCCCGGCACGCCATAGGTCGGCAGGCCGTGCGCGATCAGGAAGCGCGCATCGGTGGCGCCGGTGCTCATCGAAGGCACCAGCGGCACGCCGGGGAAATGCTTCGCCGCGACCGCGACCGCCTTGTCATAGACTTCGCCCGTCAGCGGTGGCGGCGGATTGACCGGATTGACCGGCGGGATCGCGGTGATGGTGACGGGGGCATCGCCGATCGCCGCCTTCAATTGCGCGCCGACATCGGCCGGGCTGTCGGTCGGGAACATCCGGCAATTGACTTCGGCGGTGGCGCGCTGCGGCAGCGCATTGATGGCATGGCCGCCCTGGATCTGCGTCGCGACACAGGTGGTGCGCAGCAGCGAATGAAAGCGCGCGTCCTTCGAAACCACGGCGTTGGCGGCGGCATCGTCGGGATTGGCGACGAGTTTGAGCATTGCCTCGCCCATCGGCCCCGGCGTCATCTTGCCGAGCGCCGAAAAGGTGCCGCGTGTCACATCATTGAAACGGATCGGGAATTCATAGGAACCGACGCGGGTCAGCGCCGTCGCCAGTGCATAGATCGCATTGTCGGGACGCGGCACCGATGAATGGCCGCCGGGGTTGGTCGCCTCGATGCGGAAATTCTGCGTGACCTTTTCGCCGGCCTGGAAGCTTAGCGCCAGCGGCGTGCCATCGGGCTTGAGCGAGCCGCCGCCGCCTTCGTTGAGCGCGAAATCGGCCTTCAACCATTCGGGGTGTTTTTCGATCAGCCAGCGGATGTTGTTGATCCGCGGCATCGATTCCTCGCCGCAGCTGAGCACCAGCTTGATCGTGCGCCGGGGTTTCGCGCCCGATTGCTTGAGGCGGACCAGCGTGTCGGTCCAGATCGCCGCTTGCGCCTTGTCGTCGGCGCTGCCGCGGGCATAGAAATAGCCGCCTTCCTCGATCAGCGTGAACGGGTCGCGCGTCCAGTCCTCGCGCTTGGCCTCGACGACATCGAGATGCGCGAGCAGCATGACTGCGCCGAGTTTGGGATCGCTGCCGGCAAAGGTGGCGATCAGCCCGCCGTCGAGCGGCAGGTTTTCGGGGACAAAGACGTTGAGATCGGCATCGGCAAAGCCCGCCGCCTTCAACCGCGCCGCCATCCGCCGCGACGCCAGCGTGCAATCGCCGATGCTGTGGGTGGTATTGGTCTCGACGAGTTCCTTGTAGAGCGCGCGGAACGCCGGCTCCCCCGGGCGTTCCGCGGCTTGTACGGGCATGGACAGTACGGCCGCCGCCAGGGCGGCGTGAGACAGATGGCGCAAGTGACGATCCCCTCGAAGTCTTTCCAGCATTTGGCGGCAAAGCCCGCGGCGGGGCAAGGGGCAATACGTCGTCTGGCCACGGCGGCCTGCCCGTCGCCGGGGTTCGGCGCAGCGGCGCGCCGTCAGCTTGCCGGCGACGCCGCTGCCGGATCGGGGAGAACCTTGGGCCCGACATCATCGCTGTCGACATATTTCAGCCCGTCGCGCTTGGTGCCGAATTCCTCGACCGTCGATGGTGACAGATTGGGCCGGCCGACCATCATGCCCATGGTGATCTTGCATTTGACGAACGCGGTCTCGTCGGATTCGACTTGAACCGTGACGGCGTCGGTCGTTTCGCTCTTGGC
>JBBQKM010000267.1:0-4639 GCA_038326915.1 Sphingomonadales bacterium | reverse complement strand
ATGCCGAGCACATCGGCGAACTGCCCCCACAATGTCAGCGTGGCGTGGAGCATGACGCTGCCCATGCCGATGACGATGGCGCAGAACCCCATCGCCATCGTCGGCACGATGCCGAGCGCCCGGTAGCGCGCGTTGACGCCGTCGAGCATGATCCACGCGCCGACGACGACGAAGGCGAGGCTGGACAGGGTGTTGGCCGGTTGCAGCAACAGCGCGCCGGTGCGCGGCGCTTCGCAGAAACAATGGGTGCCGAGGCAGGTCGCCGGGGCGTAGAGGCTCCACACCGGGCCGGCCGCCTGCAGCAGCGCGAAGGCGAGCGCCGACCAGACAGCCGCTGCTGCAACGGCGAGCGCGGCATGGGGGAGCGGAGCAAGCATCAGCCTGCCCTGCCCGTGTTTGCGACAAGGCTCAAGCCCGGCGCACCGTGCCGGCCTCGACGGTCAGGCGCGTTGCATCGGTGTCGACGGCCGCGAACAGCGCCGGATCGGTGCCGGTCATCCACACCTGCGATCCGGTTGCCGCCAGCCGGTCGAACAGCGCGGCGCGGCGGCTGGCATCGAGATGCGCGGCGATTTCGTCGAGCAGCAGCAGCGGCGGCTGGCCGGTGCGCGCCGCGACCAGCTCGGCATGGGCGAGGACGATGGCGATCAGCAGCGCCTTTTGCTCGCCGGTCGATCCGCGTGCCGCCGGCTCGCCCTTGGCGGCATGGGTGACGATAAGGTCGCTGCGGTGCGGGCCCTGCAGCGCGCGGCCGGCTGCGGCATCGGCGGCGCGGCCGCGCGCCAGTGCGTGGGCGAAATCGCCGTCGATCGCGCCGCCGCCCAGCGCGATCAGCGGGCGCGCGAACGGCCCGGCGGGGGCGGATGCCAGCTGCACCGCCAGCGCCGCCACCGTTTCGGCGCGCGCGGCGGTGATTGCGGCGCCATGGTCGGCCATCGCCAGTTCGAGCGCCGACAGCCAGTGCGGATCGGGCGCCGTCTCGCCGGTCAGCAGCCGGGTGCGGGCGCGCATCGCCGCGTCGTAACGAATGCTTTCGCGGGCATGGCCGGGGTGGAGCGCCAGCACCAGCCGGTCGAAGAAACGTCGCCGCGCCGCCGGGGTGTCGGCAAAGATGCGGTCCATCGCCGGCGTCAGCCAGACGAGCGCCAGCCATTCGCCCATCGCCGCCGCCGTCGCCGCGGCACCGTTGACGCGCACGATGCGGCGTTCGGGGGCCTGGGCGCTGGTGCCGGTGCCGATCTCGACATCCCCGCCCGGCGCGGCCAGCGTCGCCGCCAGGCTCCAGCCGCCGGGGCCGTGCGCGCGCGCCGCATCGGACAGCGCCGCGCCGCGCAAGCCGCGGCCGGGGCCGAGCAGCGACAGCGCATCGAGGATAGTGGTCTTGCCGGCGCCATTGTCGCCGGTGATCACCACCGCGCCCGGCCCGGCGGCGATCGTCGCCGCGGCATAGGAACGGAAATCGGTCAGCGACAGGCGGGTGACGGCGGTCATCGCCGCCGGGTGTAGCCTAACCCTCCCGTGCTCAATAGCCCTCCGCCTTGCCCGGCAGCGCCGCCATGAAGGCCCCCGCCTGCGCCCGGATCGCCACCTGTTCGCCGGCGTCGAACCGGTCCCAGCCGTCGTACATGCGCAGCAGCCGGTGGTTGCTGCCCAGCGTGTCGCGGTTGCGCGCCAGGAAATCCCAGTACAGGCTGTTGAACGGGCAGGCATCAGGGCCAGTGCGCTGCTTCACCCGGTACCGGCACTTGCCGCAATAGTCCGACATGCGGTTGATATAGGCGCCGCCGGCGGCATAGGGTTTCGATCCCATCAGGCCACCATCGGCAAACTGGCTCATGCCGATGACGTTGGGCGTTTCGACCCATTCATAGGCATCGTCGTACACGGCGAGGAACCATTCGTGGACCTGCACCGGGTCGGTGCCGATCAGCATGGCGATATTGCCGAGCACCATCAGCCGCTGGATGTGATGGGCATGGGCATGGCGCCGCGTCGCGCCGATGGCCTGCGCGAGGCAGCGCATGTCGGTGTTGCCGGTCCAGTAAAAGGCCGGCAGGTCGCGCGTCGCGGCTAGGTGATTGCGCGCCACATAGTCCGGCCCGGCGATCCAGTGGATGCCGCGCACATATTCGCGCCAGCCGAGGATCTGGCGGATGAAGCCTTCCGCGGCGTTGATCGGCACGGCGCCGGCGCGATATGCCGCCTCGGCGGCTTGGCAGACCTCCAGCGGCAGCAGCAGCCCACAGTTGATCGCCGCCGAAAGCTGGCTGTGGAACAGATGGTCCTCGCCGGCGACCATTGCATCCTGGAAATCGCCGAAACGCGGCAAGCGATTGGCGATGAAATCGGCGAGCGCCGCCAGCGCCTGGGCGCGGGTCACGGGGTGGGAAAACGGCAGCAGGTCGCCGAAATGATCACCGAACTGCGCCGCGACCAGCGCCAGCACGTCGCGCGTGATCGCATCGGGGGCAAAGCCCGGCGGCGGCGGATAGGCCATCCCCTTGGCCGGCGGCTTGCGGTTGTCGGCATCGAAATTCCACTGGCCGCCGGCCGGCGCGATGCCGTCCATCAAGATGCCGGTATGGCGGCGCATCAGCCGGTAGAAATCCTCCATCACCAGCCGCTTGCGCGGTCGCGCCCAGTCGGCGAAATCGGCGCGGGCGTTGAGGAAGCGGTCGTCGGGCAGGATCGCGCAAGGCAGCCCGGTCAGCGCGCCCCAGCGCGCCTGGCTGTCGAGCACGCGCCATTCGCCGGCCTCCACCGTCACGATGCGGGTCGCCGCATGGCGGCTGGCGGCGCGGGCGACTTCGGCGTCGAAATCCTGGCCATTGGCCGGATCGTCGAGCGTCACATAATCCACCACCCAGCCGGCGGCGCGCAGTTCCTCGGCGAAATGGCGCATGGCACTGAACAGGAACGCGATTTTCCGTTTGTGGTGGCGCACATAGGTCGCTTCCGCCGCAACCTCCATCATCAGCACGACGCTGGCCTCAGGCTCAGCGCCGCGCAGCGACGCAAGGCCGGCGGACAATTGGTCACCAAGCAGCGGGATCAGGGTCGTCATGCGCCCCTCGTCGCCGCGTCCCGGCGCCCGGTCAACGCGCGCCGTGGTCGCGGGGGCGCGCGGGTCAGAGCCGCACTTCCACGCGATCTGCCACCACCCGCACCGGCCAGCTGGCGATGCCGGTCCACGCCGGCGGACCCAGCGCGCGGCCGCTGCGCAGATCGAAGCGGGCGCCGTGATGCGGGCACAGGATCGCGGAACCGCGCACCCGGCCGCCCTCGAGCGGCAGCGCGGCGTGGCTGCAATCGGGTGACACGGCGAACCAGCTGCCGGTGCCGTCACGGACGATCAGCACGCGGGTCGCGCCGACCAGCCGGCATTGCAGCGCCGACAGGCCCAGGTCCGCCGGCCCGGCATCCGACCAATCGATGTTCGGCCCCTCAATCGGGTCCGACATAATCCTCCAGCACCTTGTGGAAGTGCCGGATGCGCAGTTCCTGCTGCCCCAGGATCAGGCCATCATAGGCGGCGCTGTGCATCCCTTCCTGCACCACCGGCAGGTTGTGCGCATCCTGGTCGAGCACCTGGCCAAGGCTGATCTGGCCATGGTCATAGGTCGTGTGGTCGGGCAGCTGGTGCGGCGTCTCGGGCGCCAGATGCGCGAAATTGAGCAGGTCGAAGAACATCTTGTCGGGGTCGGTCGGGTGCGGGCGCGACACGAACATCAGCATGGTTTCGCCATAGATGTTCATCGTGACGTTGGGAAAGATCATGTAGTGATAATCATCGCTCAGCTGGTCGTCGTTGAGCTGGGCATAGGGATAGATGGTGTCGCCTTCGATGGCGCGCTTGGCCCGCTGGATGGCGAGGCGCAGCGCGCGCGGCCGGCCCTCATATTCCGCCGGGTCGACGCCGTGCAGCTGCGCAAAGCCGTGCATCATCGCCGATGGCGTTTCCTGATCCTCGTAACGCGGGCTGGGCGTCGTGAACGGCACCAGATAGCGATTGTGGCGCCCCAGGCAGTCGATCTGGACGTTCCAGTCGTCGAGCCACGACAGCAGCTCGGGGTGGATGCCCTGGACATGATAGGTTTCGTTGAAGGCATCGACGCTGGTTTTCCAGTTGCAATCCCAGCGGATCGTCTTCCAGTCGATCAGCTTCATCGCTTCGAAGCGATAGGGGTCGAGATGATCGGGAATCACGCCGAGGAAATCGCGCAAGGGTTCGGCCCCGGCATTCATCGTGAACCAGAAAAAACCGCCCCAGCGATCGGTGCGGACGTCTTTCAGCCCCAGCGCGCAGGCGGCGTCGGCGCCCGAAAGCTGCGGGAATGTCTCGCGATCGGGAATGTTTTTCAGCCCGCCATCGGTCTGCCATTCCCAGTGATGATAGCCGCAGCGGAAACTGTTGGCGAAGCCGCTGGCATCCTTGGGCACCAGCCGGTTGCCGCGGTGCGGGCAGACGTTGAAAAAGCCCTTGATGGTGCCATCGGCCTGGCGGACGAAGATGAAGCTCTCGGTGCCGAGCTCGTGGGTCATCCAGTCGCCGGGCTCGGGGATGACCTCGACGCGACCGCCGACCATCCCGGTCTTGGTCCACATCCGCTCCCACTCGAGCTTCATGAACTGAACGGAG
>JBBQKM010000266.1:0-4665 GCA_038326915.1 Sphingomonadales bacterium | reverse complement strand
ACAACGATCGACCCGGTCTTGTCATCTTCCGCCCACAGGTCGAGCGGCACGCGCACTTCGGTCATCAGGCGCCTCCTTTTACCGCGATGCGCGCCGCATCAGCGATACGCCCGGCGAGCGGCAGGATCGCCTGTTCCAGCGAACGCGCGAACGGGATCGGGATATCGGGCGTGCAGACCCGTATCGGCGCGGCGCGCAGCACGCGCGGATCGCGCTCGACAATCGACGCGATGACTTCGCCCGATACGCCATACGACAGATAATCCTCGTCGGTGACGACCAGCCGGCCAGTTTTGCTGACCGCCGCGAACAACCCGTCACGGTCGAGCGGGCTGAGGCAGCGCAGGTCGACGACTTGCGCAGAAATGCCCTCTTTCGCCAGTTCGTCGGCCGCCTTCAGGCTTTCGTGCACCGACATGCCGAGCCCGACGATGGTGACGTCGGTGCCGTCGCGCGGAATGGCGATCTTGCCGAACGGCACCGTATACGGTTCTTCGGGGACCTCGCTGAGCGTTGTCTTGATCGGCGTGCCCATGAAGCCGACGCCGGCGGTGCCCTTGTGGGTCAGGTAGATGACGAAATTCGGATCGCGCAGCGCCGCGTGCATCATGCCCTTGGCATCATAGGCGTTCGATGGATAGACGACCTTCACGCCGGGGATATGCGCGACGGTGGCGTGCAGCGCCTGGCTGTGCTGCGCGGCATTGTTGTAGCCGCCGCCGGTGCCGATCATCAGTGTCATCGGCACGCGCACCTGGCCGGCCGACATGTAATGCGTCTTTGATGCAGTGTTGAGCAGCACATTGTAGCAGACGCCGATGAAATCGATGTACGCGAGATCGATGACCGGGTGCATCCCCGCCATCGCCGCGCCGGCCGCCATGCCGATGAAACCGGTTTCCGAAATCGGCGTGTTGATGACGCGTTCGGGGCCGTATTTGGCGCCAAAGCCATCGGCGGTGCCAAAGATGCCGCCGAAATTATAAACATCCTCGCCGAGCACGAAGATTTCGTCGCGCCGCTCCATTTCCCAGTCGAGCGCCTCGCGGCCGGCGCGGGCCATGGTGAGGATGCGGCTCATACGGCGCTCTCCGCAAAGACATGGTCATAGGCGGCGGAAGGGTCGGGATAGGGCGCATCCATCGCCTGCTGGACGGCGTCGGCGATCTCTGCCGTGGCGGCGGCGTCGATTTCGGCGGCGGTGGCTTCGGTCAGCACGCCGTCGCGGATCAGCTTGGCGCGATACGGCGGGATCGGATCCGATTGTTTCATCTGTTCGGGGATATACGCCTGCTGGTCGCCCATGAAATGCCCGGCCAGCCGTGCCGTGCGCAGTTCGAGGATGGTGCCACCGCCGCCGCTGCGCGCCCGCGTCATCGCGCGTTCGGCGGCGAGATAAATGTCATCGGGGTCGTTGCTGTCGACATATTCGCCGGCCAGGCCATAGGCGCCGGCACGATCGCTGTTGCGGGCGATCGCGGTCGATTCCTTCTTCGACGTCGAAACGCCCCATTCATTGTCCTGGACGACAGCGACGAACGGCAGCTTCATCACGCCGACAAGGTTGAGGACTTCGTGGAAGGCGCCCTGGTTGGCGGCGCCTTCGCCAAGGAACGTCACCGCCACGCCGGGGCGTTTCTGCAGGCGGCGGGCGAGCGCCATGCCGGCGGCCGGGCCCATCCCTTCGGCGATGATCCCCGACGAGGCGAAGTTCACGGCCGTGTCATAGATGTGCATGTGGCCGCCCTTGCCCTGGCTGAGGCCGGTCTTTTTGCCGAGCAGTTCCGCCGTCATCTTCACGATATCGACGCCGCGGGCGATGGCGACATGGTGCGGGCGGTGATCGGCGGTGATCATGTCATCGGCATCGAGCGCCGCGCACACCCCGGCGCCGACCGGCTCGGCCCCGTTCGAGCAATGGAGTTCGCCCGGCAGCGGCCCGTTGGCAAAGGCAAAGATCGGCGTCTTGCCGACCCAATAGAGCCCGATGACGGCATCGTCGAACGCGCGGCTGCGCACCATCTGCCGGTACATTTCGCGGCGCATTTCGGCCGTCAATGGCATCACGGGTCCCCAATCGAACGATGATGCGCCAAGTTTACGGGGCCGGCGTCGGCGCGCCACCTGTGCGAAATGTTGGCTGACGTTTGGGGCAACCGATGGTGCGGCGCCGGTGGCAGACCCGGCGAATTTCCGGTATGTTCGGCGTCGAAACGAATGGGGGGGGCGGGCCGATGGCATTCACCTTGCAGGCAGGGCGGCTGGTACGCGATGGCAAGCCAGTGCCGTTTGTCGCCTCGCCGTTCATCGGCGGCAATTTCCCGCGCCCTCCGAAAATCGCCGTCATCCATTTCACCGGCGGCGGCAGCGCGATGTCGAGCGCCAACTGGTTCGCCGACCGGTCGCGGCCGCCAGCGAGCGGGTCATCGGCGCATGTCGTCATCGATCGCGACGGCAGCATCGTCCAGTGCGTGACGCTCGATCGCGTCGCCTGGCACGCCGGGCGGTCGTCGTGGCAAGGCATCATTGGTCTCAACAGCCATTCGATTGGCATCGAGCTCGCCAACTACGGCAATCTCCACGCCGTCGGCGGCAATTGGTGCGGCCCCGGCGACAAAAAGGTCGCCAACCCGGTCATGGCCGTCCACCGCAACGGCAACCCCGATGGCAGCCGCTTGCCCGTAGGCTGGGAGCCCTATCCCGCCGCGCAGATCGCCGCGACGCACGAGCTGATGGCGCTGCTGGTGGCGATGGGTGTCACCCAGGCGCTCGGCCATGACGATATCGCGCCGGTGCGCAAATCCGATCCCGGCCCGGCCTTCGACATGACGCTGTTCCGCGCCCATGCCTTTGGCGGCCGCCGCGACAATGGCGACAACGTCAAGATCGTGCTGCCCACCGCCGGGCTGTACCTGCGCGCCGGCCCCGATGGCGCCGCAGCCAAGCTGCGCGCGGCACCCTATGCCAAGGGCACGCTGGTGCGGCCGCTGCGCATCGACGGCGACTGGCTGGAGGTCAGCGTGCTCGCCGATGGCGCGCCGGTGGCGACGGGATGGATGCGATCGATCTACCTCGGCGATCCGACCGAAAGCGTCGAGGAAGCGCTGCCGCTGCGTGATTTCGCCGATGAGGCGCCAGGGCTGGAGGCGCCGATTCCGAAGGTGCGGCGGCGGAAGCGCGGGGATGGCGCCGGATAAGGTCAGTGGCAGCGGAGACTAGTCGTGACGACGAGGCTTGATGCAATTGCTGAGGCGCTGGACGAAATCCGTAGCGGGATCCTCGCGCATCCTGCCTATGTGAAAGGTAGTGGATCACTACCCGACGCCGAGGGCTTTGACGCTGACCGACGCAAAATCCAAGCGCTAACGCAACAACTTGCTCGCGCGACACGGGCGCTTCAGCAGGAATACAGCAAACTGAACCTGCGCGAACTTATCGCGCAGCGAGCGCCAACGGACCAGCGCTGGCGAACGCGCGTACCTCTAAGAAATTCTCACAGAGATTTGCAGGCGATCTATAAGGTTGCAGCTGATGTAACGCGAGAACTTCAGCTACTAGCTGACGCCAATGGTCAGGTGTCGTTTATCGATCTGGTTGCAGCCATCTTGGATTCCCAAGTTGACCATGCCGATGAGCTTATAGCGATCGCGCAAGAACATAGGGCGTACTTCAGCCCAATGCGGCAAGAGACGCCGACAGTTCAAAATGTACCGCTGAGCTTTATCCTTGTGATGGCAATCGCATACATGACCTTAAGATGGAAGGACCGGCAACGTTAGCGACCTTATAGCACCAGCGGCCCGTGGTTCATCCGCGGCAGCACATGGCGCGCGAACAGATCGGCCTCGGCGGCGTGCGGATAGCCCGACAGGATGAACGCCTCCATGCCGATCGCCTGATAGGCCTGCAGCTTCTTCAGCACCTGGTCGGGATCGCCGACGATGGCAGCGCCGCAGCCCGAGCGCGCGCGGCCGATGCCGGTCCACAGATTGTCCTCGACATAGCCATCCGCGGCGGAGTCGCGCAGTTCGGCCTGGCGCAGCACGCCGACCGACGTCGCGTCGAGCGATTTCGCCCTGATAGCGTCACCGGTCTTGGCATCGAGGTGCGACAGCAGCCGGTCGGCGGCGGCCCGCGCCGCAGCCTCGGTCTCGCGCACCACGACATGGACGCGATAGCCGAATTTCAGCGTGCGGCCATGTTTTGCGGCGCGCGCCGTCATGTCGTCGACGATGGCCTGCACCGCCGGCATCGTGTCGGGCCACATCAGGTAGACATCGGCCGCCTTGGCCGAAGCCTCGCGCGCGTCCTCGCTCAGGCCCCCGAAATACAGCGGCGGGCATTTGCCACTGGCCGTCGTCACCCCCGGCGGATCGAGCTTGAGCTTGTAATGCTCACCCTGGTGATCGAGCGGCTGGCCGTTGAGGATGGTCTTGAGGATCTGCATGACCTCCACCGTCCGCGCATAGCGCGGCGCCGACGCCATGGTTTCGCCCGGCATGTCGGACGAGATCATGTTGACCGTCAAACGACCCTCAAGGATCCGATCGAGCGTCGCGATCTGCCGCGCCAGCTGCGGCGGCCAGGTTTCGCCGACGCGCACCGCCATCAGCAGCCGGATGCGCCGGGTGAGCGCCGCGATGGCGCCGGCAAAGATCGTCGTGT
>JBBQKM010000265.1:0-4676 GCA_038326915.1 Sphingomonadales bacterium | reverse complement strand
ATATCGCGCTGTGGCGCGCCGGGCGGCTGCCGGTCGAACGGCTGCTGTCGGGGACGCGGCCGCTGGCAGAGATCAACGCCGCGCTCGACGATCTCGCCGCCGGGCGTGCCATCCGCCAGATCCTGCTGCCGGCCGCCAGTCCCGCCTGATGCTGGCCGCGCTCGGCCTGGTCGCCGGGCTGATCCTCGGCAGCTTCATCGCGGCGCTGACGGCGCGCTGGCCGCAGGGTCGCAGCATCGCCACCGGCCGCTCGCGGTGCGATCATTGCGACGCCGTGCTTGCCCCGCGCGACCTGGTGCCGGTGTTCAGTTACGTGATGTTGCGCGGCCGCTGCCGCGCCTGCGGCGGCCGTATCGCGCCGCGCCATCTGGCGATCGAGCTTGCCGCCGGTGGCATCGGCGCGCTGGCGCTGGCGCTCCACCCCGATGGCGGCGGCGTCGCCGGCGCGGTGTTCGGCTGGGGGCTGCTCGCGCTGCTGGTGCTCGACAGCGAACATCTGTGGCTGCCCGATGCGCTGACCCTGCCGCTGCTCGCCGCCGGGCTGGCCGCAGGATACTGGCTGCCGCCGGCGCTGGCCGACCGTGCCATCGGCGCCGCGGTCGGGTTTGCGACGCTGGCGCTGATCGCCTTTGGCTACAAGGCGCTGACCGGGCGGATCGGGCTGGGCGGTGGTGATCCGAAACTGTTCGGCGCGATCGGCGCCTGGCTCGGCTGGACCCTGCTGCCGCTGGTGCTGCTGCTGGCGACATCGCTGGGGCTGGCGCTGGTCGGCTATGATCGTCTGGCCGGGCGGGCGGTGACGCGCCACAGCCGGGTGCCGCTTGGTTCGCTGCTGGCGGCGGCGGGCTGGCTGTTGTGGCTGGTCGGGCCGTGGCTGGGGGGCTTGGCGCCTTGAAGTAAGGGCAGGGGCCTCAGGCGGCTGGGGCCTTGGGCCCCAGACCCCATTTTGTTGGGTTCGACAACAGCCCAATCCCGTCTAGACTGTGTGTGATGACTGTTTTTGCTGCTGCGCAGCGCATGCCCTTTCGCAATGTCGAGCTGTTTGCGCGGCGGCAGTTTCTCGATGCCGCCGAATGCGAGGCACTCGTGGCGCGCATCGATGCGCAGCGCCGGCCATCGGGGCTTGCCGATCATTATGGCGACGCTGATTTCCGCACCAGCGAGACCTGCGACCTTGGCGGGGACGATCCGTTCGTTACCAGTGTCGTTGCGCGGCTGGCGGCCTATGCCGGGCTCGATCCGCGCCACGCCGAGCCGTTGCAGGGCCAGCGCTATGCGGTCGGCCAGGAATTCAAGGCGCATACCGACACATTCGAACCCGGCGGCCCCGATTATGACCGCTACTGCAGCGTGTCCGGTCAGCGCACCTGGACGCTGATGGTCTACCTCAACGAACCCGGCGCCGGCGGCGCGACACGCTTCAAACGTCTTGGCAAGATCATCCAGCCCGAAACCGGCAAGCTGCTGGCGTGGAACAACCTTTTGCCAGACGGCCAGCCCAATTACGACACGCTGCACCAGGGCGTGCCGGTGCGCAGCGGCACCAAATACATCATCACCTGCTGGTTTCGCCAACAGCCCTGGGGCTGACGCGATTGACTATTTTCACCGATATGGTTATCAAAGGCTCGTTCTTTGACATCGCTGGTGACGACCAATGCCTTAACTGGACTCCAGCCGGCGACAAAGTACCGAAACCGTAAACTTCAACAACTTCCGACCAAGCGATCGCGACCCCGGCCACCGAAGGCTGCCCCCGGCGGCCGGCTGCAACCCGTTAGAATTTGACCGCCGCGCCGATCGTCCCGCTGGTGCCGACGTCGTACAGGTTGAAGAACACCTTGTTGGCGCCGCTCTGCTGGAATTCCTGATATTTGGTGCCGGTGATGTTGCGGATTTCCAGCTTCAGCTCGACTTCCTTGCCGGCGACCTTGATGCCCTGGCGGGCGACGAAATCGAGGTGGATGCCGGGCTGCTCGACGATATCGGGCTGGCCGCTGGCGCCGCGGCTGGTGACGCGCTTGCTGGCATAGGTGAACAGCAACGTCTGCTGCGACAGACCGTCGAAATCCTCGAGCCCGATCTGCAGGTTGATCAGGTGATCCGACTGGCCGGTCAGCGGCGCGCCATCGCGGAAGTAATCGGTTGCCGCGGTCGACGAGGCGGCGAACACCGCCACCGTATCGTCTGGGCCGACCTTCAGCTTGGATTTCGTGTAGGTGTAGTTGGCGATGACGACGGCGCGCCGCGACGCCCAGAAGGCGCCGTCCGACAGGCTGTCGAGGTTGAAATATTTCTGGGTTTCGACCTCGACGCCGTACAGATCGGCCTTGGGGGCATTGGCAAAGCTGGTGACGACCAGATTGTCGCTGAAGCTGGCAAAGGTTTCGATCGGCTTGTCGATCCGCTTGAAGAAACCGGCGACCGACAGGCGCTGGTCGGTATCGAAATACCATTCATAGCGGGCTTCGGCGTTGTACAACTGGCTGTCGACGAGCAGCGGGTTGCCGCGATACAGCCGGTTGGTGTCGGGATCAAAGAACAGCTGGTAGATCAGCTCGCGGAACTGCGGCCGCGCGATCGTCTTGGAGGCATTGACGCGCAGCTGCATCTTGTCGGCAAGCTGCCAGGTCAGCGTCGCCGCCGGCAGCCAGTAATTCTTGTCGAGGCTGGTGCCGGCGAGCGATGCCGTTGGCACGGTGAACACCTGGACCGGGGTCACCGTCTGCTTGGCGGTTTCATAGCGAACACCGGCGTTGAGGCTCAGCGTCGAGGTCAGCTCGGCCTGGATCTGGGCATAGCCGGCGTGGGTGCGCAGGCCGGCATCGAACACCGGGTTGGCTTCGTTGGTGTCGATCAGCGAGATGCGATAATAATCGATGACCGACGGCTGCAGCAGCAGATCGGGGCGGAACAGACCAATGCCGATCGGGAAATCTGATGGCGCCGAAAACAGGAAATCGCGGCGTTCGGTACGGCGCTTGGTGTCGGTATAGGCATAGCCGACTGTCGCGGTAACGCCGGGCACGACCTTGTACGAAAGATCGATGCCGCCGTGCCACAGATCCTCGTTGAGGTTGGAATAGCTGGCGGTCGCGTTGCCGCGCTGGCCGTTGTTGAGCCGGTTGGTGAAATAGGCACCATAGGGGTCATCGGGGCTGTTGGTGCGCAGATATTCAAAGCTGAGCTCGTTCGGCGCCTCGCGCTGCGAATTGGCATAGCCGCCGCGGACATCGAGGCTGATCTCGGGCGTCAGCTTGAACTCGCCGGTCAGCTGGGTGTCGATCAGCTGGCGTTCGTACCAGGCGGTATCCTGCTGCTGGATCGTCGCGGTCGGCGACGTTGTCTGGCGTGTGCCGATGCCGATGCGCGCCTGCTTGAGCGTGTCGCGGATATACAGGTTGGTCCAGCGCAGCTTGTTGTTGCCGAATTCGAAACCGATGCCCAGCAGCCCGTTGACGACGATGCGGTCGTCGGTGATGACGCGCTCGAAATCGAGCTCCTTCTGCGTCAGGTCCTGCGATGCCGAGGTCTGCTGGATGACGTCGCGCGTGCGCCACGTGTTCTTGTAGCCGAAATTGGCAATGACCCCGAGGGTCGAATCGCTGCCAACGTCCCACGACGTACCGGCGGTGATCGTCGCCGATGTATTGGCCGGGATATTGGTGTTCTTCTGGACGAGCACGTCCTTGGCGCGGACGAGCTGGCTGGCGATGGCGCCGGTATCGACATTGCCCGAGCTGATGCGCTCACCGCTGGCCAGATAGGCGGCCAGCGCCGGCGGCGTGTTGCGGCTGCCGTTGTCGAAGCCGGTCCAGTCGCTCTTGCTGCCGTAATAGGTATAACCGAGTTGGCCGGTAGTGACGGTGTCGCCGCCGATCGAGCCGCCGATCGATACGAACGGCTCCTTGGGAATCGCCTTCGTCGTCAGGTTGATCACGCCGCCGCCGAATTCGCCGGGGAAGTTGACCGAATAGGTCTTTTGCACCAGCGACGACGAGATCACGCTGGTCGGGAACAGGTCGAGCGGCACGACGCGCCTGAGCGGTTCGGGGCTGGGCAGCGGCGAGCCGTTGAGCAGCGCCAGCGAATAGCGATCGCCGAGGCCGCGGACATAGACAAAGCCGTTGCCGACAACGCTGAGCCCGGTGACGCGGCCGAGCGCGCCGGCAATGTCGCCTTCACCGGTCCGCGCGATATCGGCGCTCGACAGGATCGAGACCACTTGCGGGGCCGATTTGGTGATGTTGCGGTCGCGGCGGCCGGTGACAACGATTTCGTTGCTGGCGCCCGGTATCGACACATCGACAGCTTCTTCCGCTGGCGTTGCGTCGGGCACGGGTGCGGCGGCGGGCACGGCCGGCGCAGGGGCCGATTGCGCCCACAGCGCGGCCGGTGCGACCAGCGCCGAAGAAATGAGCAGCAGGCTCGCAACGTGCAACGGCCTCGACATCAGCAGTCCCCAGGTGGCAATTTCTTAGAAAAAAGGAGTGGAGCGTTGCCGTCCGGCCGCGCTCCACCCCCAGCAGTTCGCAGATCAGTAGGTGGGAAGCGCGGTGCACAGCCCGGTATTGCCGGCGCCGAAATCGGCCGTGCTGCTGTTGCAGGTCCCAGTACGGGACCACGTTTCCGGACAGGGCCAGCCACCGCACAGAGACGAACAGCCCACCACAGAA
>JBBQKM010000264.1:0-4679 GCA_038326915.1 Sphingomonadales bacterium | reverse complement strand
TCGGTACTGATTACCGGGCCATCCGGGTCCGGCAAGGACGTCGTCGCCCAATTGCTGCACCAGCGCGGCCGCCGCGCCGCCCGGCCATTCGTGGCGCTGAACTGCGCCGCCGTCGCCCCCGATCTGCTCGAAAGCGAGATGTTCGGCCATGAGGCCGGCGCCTTCACCGGCGCCATCCGCGCCCGCCCTGGGCGGTTCGAAGCGGCGCATGGCGGCACCCTGTTCCTCGATGAAGTCGGCGACATGGCGACCGCGATGCAGGCTAAGCTCCTCCGCGCGCTCGAAACCCGTGTCGTCGAACGCGTCGGCGGCATGTTGCCGATCGCCTTTGACTCGCGCGTGATCGCCGCCACCAGCGTCGACCTGTTCGCCGCCATCGATCGCGGTGATTTCCGCTGCGACCTCCTCTATCGCCTCGATGTCATCCGCATCGAAATGCCCGCCCTCGCCGAACGGCCCGAGGATGTGCCGCTGCTCGTCCGCCACTTTGCCGCCCGCCAGCCCGGCCTGCGGGTGCAGTTCACCGCCGCCGCCCATGATCTGCTGATGCGCCAGCCCTGGCCCGGCAACGTCCGCGAGCTCAAAAACTTCGTCGAGCGGGCCCAGGCGCTTTTCCCGGCCGAGACCGTCGGCGCCGAAACCCTGCCGCGCCTGCTCCGCTCGGCCCCGTTGCCGGCGGCTCGCCCCGCCCCGGCGCCTGCGGCGCACCACGTACGAGCGCCGGAACCCATCCCCGATGCCGGCATCGATCTCAAACGCATCCTCAGCGACCTTGAAATCGCCTATATAACCGAGGCACTGGCCGCGTCGGGCGGCGCCGTTGCCGCCACGGCCAAGCTGCTCGGCCTGCAACGCACCACCCTCATCGAGAAAATGCGGCGCCTGCAGATCAATATCGCCGCCTAGCGCTGCTTGTAATCCCGGATCGTCATCATGCCCTGCGCCGCGCCGACCCCGCCCGACACCAGCGCCAGGGTGAAATCGTCGCCGTCCTCGGTCTTGCCGGTCAGCGTTTCGCCGCTGCGGGTCACGCTGATCTTCTTGTCCTCGAATGCCTTCTGGTACCAGTCGGCGACCACTGCGGGATCGGCCGGCGCCTTGAAGCCCAGCTCCACCGTTGCGCCGCGCTCACCCTCGGTCTTGACCGCATTCACCTTGAACTTCTGCAGCTTTGCACCCGGATACAGCCCGACCCCGTCGATATCGAACTTGGCTTCGTCCGTCATGCCGGGCGGCACCTTGAACTTTGCATCGAAACCGCCGGGCAGCTTTAGCGCAATGTCGCCGGTTTCGCTGTTGGCCTGGATATCGACCGTGCCATCCGAATCGCCATCGGGGTTTGCCGTCACCGCCGTCGCCGCCGTGCCCCGCTCGGCATCGTCGTTCTTGCTGCAGGCCGTCACGGCCAGCAGCGCCGTCGCGGTCAACAGGATCGGCAGAATCTTCATCGCGGCACTCCCGGGTGTATTGTCCGCATAATACGCACCAGCAACCCCGGCGTCAATGCGCCTTCCCCGGCCGCAGCTGCAGTGCCGCAACGATCACCCCGCCCAGCACCAGCCCCACCAGACCCGATCCGATCGCGCCGACCAGCCACGTCACCACCGGCGCCAGCCCGCCCGTCGCCGCACCCGCCAGCTCCGCGACATGGTGGATGCTGTGCCCCGGTTCCTTGACGCCATAGCCCTCCAGCCCGTGGACAAAGATGCCGCCGCCAACCCACAGCATCGCCGCGGTGCCGATGCTGGCGAGCAGCGCCAGGAACGGCGGCATCCCCGTCACCAGCGCCCACCCCAGCCCGGCGACCAGCCCCTGCCCCGATCGCGCCAGCGCCACGCCGACATCATCGGCCTTCACGATCAACGCCACCGCGCCATAAACCAGCGCCGTGATGCCGATGCCGACGACCGCCAGCACAATCGCCTGTTCGGCGATCGGCGCATCGGCGACGCTCGCCAGCGAAATCGCCATGATCTCGCCCGACAGGATCAGATCGGTGCGGATCGCGCCGCTCACCATGCCGGCCTCCAGCGTCGCCGGGTCTTTGTCGGCGGCGTCCTCCGCCTCCGGGCCGTGCGGCCGGAACACCTCGTACAGCTTTTCGGCGCCTTCATAGCAAAGATAGGCGCCGCCCAGCATCAGCAGCGGCGTGATCCCCCACGGCGCCAGCCAGCTGAGCAAAATCGCGCCCGGCAGCAGGAACACCAGCTTGTTCTTCAACGATCCCAGCGCGATCTTGCCGACGATCGGCAATTCGCGCGCCGGCGAAAAGCCATGGACATAGCGCGGCGTCACCGCGGCATCGTCGATCACCACCCCCGCCGCCTTGGCACTCGCCTTGCCGGCCGCGGCGACGGTATCGTCGAGCGACGACGCCGCCACCTTGGCAATCGCCGCGACATCGTCGAGCAACGCAATCAATCCTGTCGCCACAATCGCTCCCTGCTGGCCCGCCCCCCTTGGTAACAAAGGAACATCAGCGTGGAAACGCCGCGCTGTCATTTAGGCTGCGGCGTTAACAAAGTCTCGAAAGTCACCTCGATGCGGGATGCCGGACGTTTGCTTGCGCTGTAGGATATGTCCAACATTATCAACAGGGTGTGCATTTTTCGATTGTGGCAGATCAGGACGGTGTAGGACAGCCTCCGGCGGCAGGGGCCTTGGCCCCTGACCCCATTTCGTTGGGGCGCGCCCGCGTCGTGGCTGTCATTGATCCCGGCGAGCCGCAGGCGGCCGAAGGTCACGCCGGGACCCATGGCCCACCGGCCCCGGCCTGAGCCAGGGTGACAGAATGCGCCGCCTGCGGGAAAGCCAGGCCGCTAGGCAGCGGCGACCGCAACGCTGCGCCGGCGCACCGCGCTGCCGACGAGGCCAAAGCCGAGCACCATCATCGCCCAGCTCGCCGGCTCGGGAACCGTGGTCAGATTGCCGCGGATCTCGCCACCCGGGAAATTGACCGTGTGGAGATTATAATAGACCTGGCCGGCATCGAGCGCCGTGAACAGCCGCGCCCGCGCCAGATCGACCGTGCCACCGCTGGCAGTGATATAGCTGGCACGAAAGCTCGAGGCGAGCGTCAGGTCGAGCAGATAATCCAGCCGACCCGATGTCGCGCCGAGCGGCAGGTTGGTAAAGCCGATCGCCACGCCGGCATTGCCGGTGGGGGCGCTGCAGCAATGGATATGGCCATCGGCAAGCCCCGAGCCCAGACCGGAAAAGTCGATGCCGACGAGAATGCTGTTGCCGATCACCCGCAACGTGCCGAACCCCGTCCCCGCCGAGGCGTTGGCAGGATTTTCGGCGGCGCCCGAAAAGCTGGCCGAATAGGTCGTCGCATTCGCCGACGTCGCGGCAACGAACAGCATGGCGGCAATCAAACCCTTGGTCGTCATGGTTACTCCCTCCTGTACCGGCCGCGAAACTGCGCGACGACGTGAAGATATCCTGTGAATATGAAGATTCCGATGCGGCGCGGTGTATCGGCGGGCCGTTTTCCCACTGTGGGAGAGACGAAGGACAGTGCCTCCGGCGGCAGGGGCCTTGGCCCCTGACCCCATTTGTTGGCGTGCGCGCGCGTTCTTCCTGTCAGTCATCCCGGCGCAGGCCGGGACCCATGAACCACCGGCCCCCGCCGCACGGGGTGCTCCATCACGGCAAGGCCTGTGGTCCATGCGCCCCGGCCTACGCCGGGGTGACAAACCGCCTTGAACCCGTCGCCAGCAGCACGTATGTTACAACAAGGTTCCAACAACCAGAAAACCGCAATGCAGAGCGCACTCCGCAAGATGGGCAATTCCACCGGCATGATCGTGCCGAGCGCCGTGCTGCGCGAGGCCGGGCTGGCGAGCGGTGCCATCCTCGACGTGTCGGTCAGCGATGGCCGGATCATCGCGACCCCGGTCGCCCAGACCGTCCGCGCCGGCTGGGCGGAGGCGGCCGCGCAGATCGCCTCGGCGCCGCCATCGTCCGATGAAGCCGATTGGAGCAATGTCCCCAACGAAGGCGATGCCGGGCTGACCTGGTGACCCCCGCCCGGCCCGTCCGCATCCGGCGCGGCGACATCTGGCTGGCCGCACTCGATCCAACCGTCGGCAGCGAAATCCAGAAAACCCGCCCCTGCGTCATCATCTCGCCCGACGAACTCAACGAGCGCCTGCGCACCGTCATCGTCGCGCCGATGACGACGGGCAGCCACCCGGCGCCGTTTCGCGTGCCGTTGCGATTTCAGGGCAAGGACGGGTTGATCCTGCCGGATCAGATGCACGCCCTCGACCGGGGGCGACTGGTGAAACGGATGGGCCGGGTCGGCAGCCTACCGCTATCGCAACTGCTCAAGATTCTGCAGGAAATGTTCAGCGCTTGAACCGCGACAAGGAGACTTCGGTCTATAGCTGCCGAGGTGTGATGGCAGAGGTGTGACGGAAGCCATAGCCGGGCTTCGATGCGGGCACGGACTTTTGCCCTTGGCCCCTCTCCCGCTTGCGGGAGAGGCGAGACGCGCGCCAGCGCGCGGGTGAGAGTATACCCACGCGCCGAAGTGTCAGAACACTGCTCTCGACCGAAGGCGCCATCCTGCCGTCAACCAGAAGTGTCCGTCAGGAACGACGTGGCTTAGCCATGACGGCGGAGCGCCCGCACCTGCGACGGATAGGGCATCATATCCCAGATAGCGATATAGA
>JBBQKM010000263.1:0-4696 GCA_038326915.1 Sphingomonadales bacterium | reverse complement strand
CCGTCGCCGGGACGCGCGGCGCCATGGTCGAAGTCAATTCGGAAACCGATTTCGTCGCCAAGAACGAAACCTTCCAGGGCTTTGTCCGTACCGTCACCGAAATTGCCGCCGAACTCGGCAGCGATGTCGCGGCACTGCTCGCTGCATCATACCCTGAAAGCGATGGCAGCGTTCACGACAAGCTGACTCACAATGTCGCGACCATTGGCGAGCACCAGTCGGTGCGCCGCGCTTCGATTGTCGAAGTCGAGCAGGGCGTTGTCACATCGTATGTCCATAACGCCACGGCGTCGGGCCTTGGCAAGATCGGCGTGCTCGTCGGCCTCGAATCGTCGGCGCCGGCCGATGTGCTCGAACCGCTCGGCAAGCAGATCGCGATGCACATCGCCGCTGCCAACCCGCTGGCGCTCGATGAAACCGGCCTCGACCAGGAACTGGTCGAGCGCGAACGCGCCATCGCCCGCGAAAAGGCCGCGACCTCGGGCAAGCCCGCCGAAATCATCGAAAAGATGATCGAAGGCGGCGTCCGCAAATATGCACAGGAGAACTCGCTGCTGACCCAGGTCTTCGTGATCGACGGCAAGTCGAAGGTTGCCGACATCGTCGCCAACGCAGCGAAAGCGGCGGGCGTGCCGATCAAGATCAGCAGCTTTGTCCGCCTGCAGCTCGGCGAAGGCATCGAGCGCGAGGAAAAGGATTTCGCGGCGGAAGTCGCGGCCGCCGCGGGGGTCTGATCGTTTCGGAGGCCGCTGTTTCGGCGGCCTCCAACGCGCTTGGCACGGGCGCTGCGCGTCACTAGGGTGCCGCGAAACCGCAATGTACCGGACCCACGGGGAGTATCGACACATCATGCCACGGTCCGGCTTCAAGCGTATCCTGCTCAAACTGTCCGGCGAAGCACTGATGGGGTCGGGCCAGTACGGCATCGATCCGGCCGAAACCGCGCGCATCGCTGGTGAGGTCAAGGCGGCGCACGACGCCGGCTATGAACTGTGCCTCGTCGTCGGCGGCGGCAACATCTTCCGCGGCCTGGCGGCGGCGGCCAAGGGCTTCGATCGCGGCAGCGCCGATTACATGGGCATGCTGGCGACAGTGATGAACGCGCTGGCGGTGCAGAACGCGCTGGAAAACATCGGCATCGAAACCCGCGTCCAGTCGGCGATCCCGATGCCGTCGGTGTGCGAGCCGTACATCCGCCGCCGCGCCGAGCGCCATATCGAAAAGGGCCGGGTGGTGATCTTTGCCGCCGGTACCGGCAATCCGTTCTTCACCACCGATACCGGCGCCGCGCTGCGGGCGGCCGAAATGAACTGCGATGCGCTGTTCAAGGGCACGTCGGTCGATGGCGTCTATGATGCCGACCCGAAACTGGTGCCGACAGCAAAGCGTTATGAAACATTGAGTTATTCGCGCGTCCTCGCTGACAATCTGAAGGTGATGGATGCCAGCGCGGTATCGATGTGCCGCGACAACAATATCCCCATCGTTGTCTTCAACATCCGCGAGGCCGGCACGCTGGCCGCGGTGCTGAAGGGCGAGGGCACCTCGACCATCGTCACAAGTGAGGAGCCGGCCCATGGCTGAATTCGAAGCAGGCCCGTTCAAGGCCGATCTGGAGCGCCGCACCACCGGCGCCATCGACGCGCTGAAGCATGATCTTGCCGGCCTGCGCACCGGTCGCGCCAACACCAGCCTGCTCGATCCGGTGACGGTCGAGGTCTATGGCTCGGCGATGCCGATTTCGCAGGTGGCGACGGTGACGGCGCCGGAGCCGCGGATGCTCAGCGTCCAGGTCTGGGACAAGTCGAACGTGACACCGGTCGACAAGGCGATCCGGTCGGCCGGACTCGGGCTCAACCCGATCGTCGATGGCCAGACGCTGCGCCTGCCGATCCCCGACATGACCGAGGAACGCCGCAAGGAAATGGCCAAGCTGGCCAGTTCCTATGCCGAAAAGGCCAAGATCGCCGCCCGCAACGTCCGCCGCGATGGCATGGAAGTGCTGAAAGCCGCTGAAAAGAAGGGCAAGATCAGTCAGGACGAGCAGAAGCGTTTCGAAACCGAAGTCCAGAAGATCACCGACAAGGCGATCATCGACATCGATGCCGCCGCCACCGCCAAGGAAAAGGAAATTCTCGGCAAGTGAGCCTGGCGGTCGCCTCCCCGCGCGGCGGCGCCGAGGCGCATGTGTTGCGCCACCTTGCCATCATCATGGATGGCAATGGCCGCTGGGCGAAGGCGCGCCGGCTGCCGCGCGTCGCCGGGCACCGTGCCGGCGTGGAAGCGGTGCGCCGCGTCGTCGAGGCGGCGCCCGACCTCGGCATCGAGGTGCTGACGCTCTATGCCTTTTCGAGCGAGAACTGGAAGCGCCCGGCCGACGAGGTCGCCGACCTGATGGGGCTGCTCCATCACTATATCCGGTCGGAAGTGAAGGACCTGCACAAGAACGGCGTGCGGCTCGATTTCATCGGCGACTGGCAGGCCTTGAAGCCCGATCTGGTCAAGCTGCTCGAAGACGCGCGGGCGCTGACGGCGGGCAATGACAAGCTGGTGCTGATCATGGCGCTGAATTACGGCGGCCAGGATGAACTTGCCCGCGCGGCGCGGGCGCTGGCGGCCGACGCCGCCGCCGGAACGATCGATCCGGCGGCAATCGACATCGCGATGCTGGCCAGCCGGCTCGACACTGCCGGGTTGCTGCCGCCCGATCTCGTACTCCGCACCTCTGGTGAGATGCGGCTGTCGAATTTCCTGCTGTGGCAATCGGCCTATGCCGAATTCGTCGCCACCGACACGCTTTGGCCGGATTTCGATCGCGCCGCGCTGGCCGATGCGGTTGCCGAATTCGCCACCCGCGAGCGGCGTTTTGGCGGGCGTTAGCACCAATCCGTTGCTGCTGAGGGTCATCACCGGCCTCGTGCTGGTGATGGTAGCGTTGGCGGCGGTGCGGCTCGGTGGCCCGGCCTTCACGGCGCTGGTGTCGGCGGCAACGCTGATCATGTTCATGGAATGGTCGGTGATGCACCGGCTGCCGCGCGGGCTGCGGCTTGCCGGGCTGGCGCTGCTCGCCGGGACGATTCTGGTCATGGCGCTCGAACCTGTTGGCGAGGCGGTGCTGCTGCTCGCCGGCGGCGCTGCGGCGCTGGGCATATTTGCGCGCGGGCTGCAGCGCGGGTTGGGTGTGCGGGCGGCGCTGGGCGTGCTTTATGCCGGGCTGCCGGCGATTGCACTCGTATGGCTGCGCGGGCGTTCGCTGGGGTTCGAGGCGACGGTGTTCCTGTTCCTTTGCGTCTGGGCAGCCGACATCATCGCCTATTTCACCGGTCGCGCGCTGGGCGGGCCCAAGCTCGCGCCAGCGATCAGCCCCAACAAGACCTGGTCGGGTGCCATTGGTGGCATTGTCGGCGCGATGCTGGTCGCGGGCGGGCTGGCGACCTGGTATCTGGCGCAGAGCGGCGGCATCAAGGCGGGCTATTTCATCGCCTTGGCCGGGTTTCTTGCGGTGCTTTCGGTGCTCGGTGATCTGTTTGAAAGCGGGCTGAAGCGTCGCGCCGGAGTCAAGGATTCGGGCAATCTGCTGCCCGGCCATGGCGGGGTGATGGACCGGCTCGACGGGCTGGTGCCGGTGGCGATCGCCGGGGCCGGGGTTTTTGCACTGACAGGTTGGGCCGGATGACGCGGACGTTGACGATCCTGGGGGCCACAGGCTCGGTCGGCAGCCAGGCGCTCGATCTTGTCGCGCGCAACCCCGGCCGCTGGCAGGTCGAAGCGTTGACCGCCAACAGCGATGTTGCCGGGCTGGCAGCGGCGGCGCGCGCATCGGGCGCGAAATTCGCCGCAATTGGTGATGCCTCGCTGCACAATGATCTGAGGGACGCGCTGGCCGGAAGCGGCATCGCAACCGGCGCCGGCCCCGAAGCGCTGTGCGAGGCCGCACACCGCCCGGGCGACATCGTGCTGACCGCCATCGTCGGCGCCGCCGGGTTGGGGCCGACTCTCGCCGCTGTCGACCGCGGCGCCACCATTGCCATCGCCAACAAGGAAACGCTGGTCTGCGCCGGGCCGGTGGTCAAGGCAGCGGCCAAGGCATCGGGCGCCGTGCTGCTGCCGGTCGACAGCGAGCATAATGCCGTTTTCCAGGTGTTCGATCACGACCAACCCGACCGCGTTGCCAAGATCATCCTGACCTGCAGCGGTGGGCCGTTCCGCACCTGGTCGCGCGAGCGCATGGGCCAGGCATCGGTCGCCGATGCCTGCAAGCACCCGGTCTGGTCGATGGGCGCCAAGATCTCGGTCGATTCGGCGACGCTGATGAACAAGGGTCTCGAACTCATCGAGGCGCATCACCTGTTCCCGGTCGGGCTCGACCGGCTCGATGTCATCGTCCACCCGCAATCGGTGGTGCATTCGATGGTGGAATATGTCGATGGCTCGGTGCTGGCGCAGATGGGGACGCCGGACATGCGCATTCCGATTGCCTATGCACTGGCCTGGCCCGCGCGCATGGCGACGCCCTGCGCGCGGCTGGACCTTGCGCGTATCGGCCAGCTGACCTTTGAGGCGCCTGATCTGGAGCGGTTTCCGGCCCTGGCGCTGGATTGGGCGGCGCTGCGGGCCGGGGGCTCGGCGCCGTGCATCCTGAATGCTGCCAATGAAATTGCCGTGGCGGCGTTCATCGCCGGGCAACTCGGGTTCC
>JBBQKM010000262.1:0-4702 GCA_038326915.1 Sphingomonadales bacterium | reverse complement strand
GTGGCAGGCGCCGCAGTTGCGCTCCATCTCGATCGGCCGGAAGCGCACGCCGTCGCTGTCGGGGGTGTGGCAATAGCTGCAGCCGAGCGCGCCATCGCGTGACGGCAGCCCCTGTTTGCGTACCATGTTGGCGACGCTGTTGATCGCCGACTGGTGCAGGCCGTGCGGATAGACCAGCCCGCTGTTTTCGCGCGGCCGCGCCGCCAGCGATACGCGCTCGAAGCTCGGATTGGTCAGCGACGGGGTGCGGACCAGCGTCGGCCGGAACTGCGGGTGCCCCGGCCAGTCGGGCACGTTGCTCAGCTTCGTATCGGGTAGCCGGGTTGCCAGCCCGGAATGGCAATCGGTGCAGAAGTTTTCGGCCACCAGCAGCGCGCCGCGCGGCCCTTCATGCTCCTTGTGGCATGATGCGCAGCGGCCTTCGGGCAGGTTCAGCCCCTTGTGCACTTCGGCAGTCAGCCCGGCGGTGGCCACTCGGCCGCGCGCCATTCGGTCTCCGGCAGCGTGCGCCGGCGTGGTTGCCGGCGTGTGGCAGGCGATGCAGGCGCCATCGGTGACCGATACGAACGCCTTTTGATGGCAGGCGCCGCAGGTGTTGGCGAGACCGGCGTGCGCTGTCGACAGTGGCCCGCTGCTCCACACCGTATCGGGGCGCCAGCCGTCCTTTGCGGCCACCGGTTGCACCGCCAGCGTGCTGCGCGGCACCGGATGGGCAGCGGCAGCGACCATGTCGTGGGGCAGCCGCGTGTCGCGCCCGGCCATCACCCACAGCGGCAGCGCCAGCCCGACAACGAGGATCAGCAGGGCGAGCGTCCACGCCAGCCGGCGCTTGCCCGGCAGCGTGCCGGCGAGCGAGAAGATGCCGGTCTCGGCGCTCGCATCGGCCGCATCGCTGGCGGCAATCACGCGTTCGGCGGTGATGGCGATGGCGCCGGGCGTATCGCCGGGCGCCAGCGTCAGCCGGTGGCTGGCAATGTCGATCCTTGGGCTTTCGCCGACGTCGAGATCGGCACGATTGAGGAATTTCCCGTCGATTTCGAGCGGAATCCCGCCCGTTGCCTCGATGGCAACCTGGCCGTTCGACAGCAGCGACAGCCGGGCATGGCGCAGCATGACCCCCAGGTCGGCGAGCTGGATATCGCAATCGGTGCCGCGCCCGACGGTGATTTCCGCCGTGTCAAAGCTGCGCGTGCGGATGATATCACCCCCATCGGCACGCTTGGCGATCTGGCGGACAATGAACGTCATCCCGTCACCAGTAGAGAAACACGCTGAGGATATGCGCGATCAGCGCCGCGAGCAGCGCAAAGGTCACCGGCACATGGATATAGAGCCACAGCTCGAGCCGGGTCTTGATGCCGATATGCCGCCGCGCCTGTGCCAGTGCCGCATCCTTGCGTTCGAGCAGGAACAGAATCTGCGTCAACCGCGGGTCGGGCTTGCCGCTGCGCATCTGGCCGTCGATGCTGGCCTGCACCGCGTCGCGCGCTTGGGCGTTGCCGCAGCGGGGATAGCGGCCGGTCAACCGAGACCCCAGGCCGCCGCCGATCTCGCATTGTTCGAGGCTCAGCCGCACCAGATCAGCCTCGGCCTTGTCGAGCGGCTGGGCGGCGGTATCGAGCTGGCGATCGAGCGCGCGGATCGCCTCGAGCATCTGCGGCTGGGTCGCCTCGTTGCGGTTCGCCGACAGCTGCGCCGGCAGCTTGGCATATACAATGATGCCGTAAAGCCCCGAGATGATGACGATCATCATCAGCACATAGGCCAGCGAATGGACGTTCCAGCCGAGCTGGAAGCCGGTGTGCAGCGTGGCGACAACGACCAGCGACAGCCCAAGATAAACATGCGCCGACGTCCAGCCCTTCAGCGAATAGGGTCCGCGGGTGATGATGCGCTTCCTGAGGCCGATCAGGCTGAGCCAGACGATCAGCAGCGCCCCCAGCGTGCCGAGCGCATAGCCCGTCGCTGTGCCGCCATTGGGTCGCGGCTGCGGGTCGGTCAGCGCATAAACGGCGATGGCGAGGCCGCACAGCACCAGCGCCACTTTGAGCCAGCGGCTGCGCGCATGGGTCAGGAAGCCTTCGTGCGTCGTGTCGCGCGCCGCGCGCGCCACCGCCCGGCCGGTCGTGCTCCGGCTGGCGCGGCTTGCCATCAGTCACCGCCCCGGTCGAGCAGTGCCACCGACAGGAATTGTTCGGGGGAAACGCGGATGGCGGCGCCGGTCGGGCAGGCGCGCACGCACGCCGGGCCCCCCGACTGGCCGGTGCACATGTCGCATTTGATCGCCTTTTTGGGCGCCTCGACGTCCTTTTTGGCGTTTTTGTGGCTCCATTTCTTGTCGGGCTCGCCCGGGCCCGGCCCCTGGCCAAACAGCAGCCAGCTCAGCAGCCAGGGCTTTTTCGGCGGCACCTTGTCCATACGGATGACGCCATAGGGGCAGTTGCGCTGGCAATTGCCGCAGCCGATGCAGGTCTCGTCGATGTAGACTTCGCCGGTCGGTCCGCGGTGGATGGCATTGGGCGGGCAATCGGCCATGCAATGCGGGTGTTCGCAGTGCCGGCATGATGTTGGCACGTGCAGATGCGCATAGGTGCGCCCGGCCTCGCGATCGAGCCGTGACAGCCCGTCGTGGCTGTCGGCGCAGGCTTTCTCGCAGTTGTCGCAGCCGACGCACAGTTTCTCGTCGATCAGCAGCACGTCGGTGGCCTCGCCGACGCCGTTGTCGACGAGGAAATTGGCGACGCCGGTGTACATTTCGACGACGCCGCCAAAACTGTCCTTCTTTGATTCAATGAAGGTGTTGAGCCGGGTGCGCGCCGCCATGTCCTCGCGCAGCCGCGCCAGCAGGCCGGGCTTCGCCGCCAGCAGAGCGCGGAACGGGGCGCCGGGCAGGCGGATGACATCGGATTTGACCGCGGCGCGCACGGTGGCGGTGCGCGGCCCGCCGTCGATGACCGCCATCTCGCCGCTGTACGATCCGGCCGGCACATAGCTGAGGAACACCGGCTTCCCGCCGATGGTCTTTTCAACGACCATCGATCCCGACCGGATGATGAAGATGTCGTCGCCGGTCTCGCCTTCCTTGATGATCGCCTGGCCGGCGCGCACCGTCTCGACCTTGGCCGAGGCGATGACATCGACGAGATCGGCCGGGGTCAGCCCCGATTTGAAGATCTGCAACAGGCTGCGTTCGGTGGTGATGCGGGTGATCTCGCGCGCTGCCGGCGGCACCGCCGACATCAGCTTCAGCGCGGCATTGCGCGAGATCTCGACCAGAATGCAGTCGCTGCCGGCGCGGATGGTGGCACCGCGGCGGCGGCCTGAGATCAGCCCGACCTCGCCAAAGATCGTGCCTTGCGACAGCGGCACCGTCACCGTCGGGTCTGCGGGGTTGATCTCGACCAGCACCTGGCCGTCGGCGATGCCGAACAGCGATGATCCCGGCGCGTTGCGTTCGAAAATCACCTCGCCGGCGCGATAGGCGCGCGCTTCGCTATCGAGCATGAACTCGCGCATCTGCAGTGCGCTCATCCCCTCGAGGATCGACACGCGGCTGCGCAGGAATTCGAGCCATTCGGCAACGCTGCGCCGGCCCGGCAGGCCGGCGAACTTGGCCTCGAGGATCGGTTCGTCGGCGGGTTTCAGTTCGGTGTTGCCGTTGATGAACTCGACGACATCATAGCCCTGGTTCATGCAATGCTTGATCAGCGGATAGCCGGCGAGCGCGCCGACGACAAAGATGCCCGGCGCGGTCGATTCGAACACCGCCGACAGTTTCGGAAACGCCAGCCGGTCGTTCGAGGCGAATTCGACGCCGCACGCCTCGACAAAGCCGCGCGGCGGCGCCGATCCCATCCGCGCGATCACGCGGTGGCATGGCGCGCGCACCTCGCCTTCCGCAGAATCGAGGGTGATCCAGCCGGGCTCGATGCTGCGCGTCGTCGTCCCGGTCATGATGCTGATGCGGCCGGCGTCGCGCGCTGCCATCAGCGCCTTCACATTGGCGTCCTTGGCGGTCGAAAATTCGGCCGATCGGTTGACGATGGTGACGACATTGCCCTGCGCCGCGTCGGCGGCGAGCCCCAGCGCATTTTCGATGCCGGCATCGCCGCCGCCGATGACGAAGATATGTTCGTCGTTATACGCCGCCGGGTCGTCGAGCTGATACTGGACCTGCGGGCCGTCGCCGCCCGGACATCCCATCAGATTGGGATTGCCCTGGGTGCCGATGGCCAGGATCACGGTGTCGGCGATGATGTCGGTGCCATCGGCCAGTTGCAGCCGATACGGCGGGGCGCGTCGCTGCAATTCCTTGATGTCGCTGCTGCCGTCGCGCTTGCGGGCAACGATCTGCTGGATGCTGCCGGGGATGGCGTCGCCGGTGCCGGCGATCGACTTGACCTCGGCATTGTGGCGGACGTTGACGCCCGCGGCCTTCGTCATGCTGTCCCAGGTGCCGAGCACCGTCTCGCGCTTGCCGGCTTCAAAATCGAGGTCGGCGCGCAGGACCAGTTGCGATGGCGTCGCCATCACATGCTTGCCCTTTTGATATTTGTAGATGGTGTCCGACAGATGGTCGGTCTTTTCGAGCATGACATGGCTGATGCCGAGCCGCGCGGCATGGCCGGCGGCGCTCAGCCCGGCGGGGCCCGAACCGACGATGGCAATCCGAAAGTGCTCGCTCACCTTGCGCTCGCCCCCC
>JBBQKM010000261.1:0-4715 GCA_038326915.1 Sphingomonadales bacterium | reverse complement strand
GACCATGATGTTCGATTTGCTGATCCTCGCGGCACCGGCACTGGTGCTGATCGCCGCCGCCACCGGCTTTGCCGGCACGGGTGCGATGCCCAATGCGGCGTTGCGCGCAGTGGAGGCGCTGGTCATCGCGGCGCTGGCGGTTGCCGTCGCGGCGGCGGTCCGGCTGGTCGTCGCCGGGCCGGTGTCGGCGACGCTGCCGGGGGCGGCTGCGCTTGGCCTGTCGGTCCGGCTCGATGCCGTCAGCGCAGTGATGCTGCTGCTCGTCGGCTTTGTCGGCTGGATCGTCGTGCGCTTTGCCGCGACCTACCTCGATGGTGAAGCTGGGCAGCGCCGCTTCATGGGCTGGCTGTGCACGACGCTGGCGAGCGTGATGCTGCTCGTCATCGCCGGCAATCTGGTCGTGCTGGTTGCGGCCTGGATCGCCGTCGGCTTTTGCATGACACGGCTGCTGCTGTTCTACCCCGACCGCCCGGCGGCGCAGCGGGCGGCGCGCAAGCAGCGCGTGTTCGCGCGCGCCGGCGATGCAGCGGTCATCGTGGCGGCGTACCTGCTGGCCGCCGCCTATGAAACCGGCGATATCGCCGCGATCAACGCGGCGGCGCGAGCGGGGGCGGGCGGTGGCACGGCCGCGCTTGCCGCGCTGGTGCTGGCGCTCGCCGCGCTGCTCAAATCGGCACAATTTCCCACCCATGGCTGGCTGACCGAAGTCATGGAGGCGCCGACGCCGGTATCGGCGCTGCTCCATGCCGGTGTCATCAATGCCGGTGGTTTTGTGCTGATCCGCTTTGCCGATGTCATGCTGCTGTCGCCGGCGGCGCTGGCCGGGCTGGTGATGATCGGCGGCTTCACGGCGCTGTTCGGCGGGCTGGTGATGCTCACCCAGCCGGCGGTCAAGACGTCGCTGGCCTGGTCGACGATCGCGCAGATGGGTTTCATGATCATGCAATGCGGGCTGGCGCTGTTCCCGCTGGCGCTACTGCACATCGTTGCGCATTCGCTGTACAAGGCGCACGCCTTCCTGTCGTCGGGCGGCGCGGTCGAACGCATCGCGGCGTTCCGCCGGCCCGGCATCGTCGCCATCCCCGGCCCGGCCGCAGTCGCCCGCGCCTTTGTCGTGGCGCTGCTGATCTATGCGATCATCGGCGCGGCGGTCGGTTTCCTGGGGCAATCACCGCAGGCCCTGGCGCTGGGTGCCATCCTGATCTTCGGCATCGCCTATCTGCTCGCGCAGGGGCTGGCAGAGGCGGCGCCGGCGGCGCTGACCAAGCGGTTGGTGGTGCTCGCGACGCTGGCCTCGCTCGGCTATTTCGCGCTGCATGTCGCCGCGATCTGGCTGGTCGAAGGCAGTGTGCCGCCGGCGCCGGCGCCGGGACCGCTGGAATGGGTGCTCATCGTGCTCGCGGTGGCCAGCTTCGGCATCGTCGCGGTCGGCCAGGCGATGTTCCCGCTGTGGGCCTATCACCCTGCCGCGGCCGGGCTGCGCATCCATCTGTCCAACGGACTTTATGTCAACGCCCTGATCGACCGGATGCTCGGCGGCTGGGCGCTGCGTGACACTTCATCGACCAATCGGAGGGCAAACGCATGACCATCGCGCCGCAATCGACCGACAGCGCGCTGCACGCCGCAGCTGCCGCGGCCGCCGCCGCCATCCCGCCGGCGTGGCCGCTCGCCGCGACCGTCGCGGTCAACCCTTGGCTCGGCCAGGCCAGCGAGAGCCTCGCCGTGGTGTCGGCCCGTCTGGCGCGCGCCGCCGGCATCGCGATGACCATGGATCGCGGCTGGTACCGCGATCGTATCGCCGCGGGCGACATCACCGATGCCGATCTGGCATCGGCGCTCGCCGCGGCCGACGGCTGGCGGCCGGCGAGCGTGGCGGCGCTTAAGGCGGCGGTGGCAGAGCCAGGGGCGGCGCCGATGGCGATCCCGACGGTGGCGGAACTTGCCGCGCGGGTATCGGGCATCGACTGGCCGGCGATCATTGCCGATCGCTTCGGCAATTGGGCGGCCGGCTGGTTCGATGAAGGCCAGGCGCTGTGGGCGGCGCCGCGCGGCCGGTCGGCCTATGCCGCGTGGCGGTTGGTGGCGACGCACGACCTGACGCCGGAAATCCTCGGGTTGCGCGGCTTTGCCGCCCGGATCGCGGCGGCGCCCGAAACCGCCGATGCGGCGCTGGCGCAGGCGACCGCTGCGCTCGGCATTCCGCCCGACGCGATGGCCGGCGCTTTCCACCGCGCGCTGGCGACGCTGGGGGGCTGGGCCCAGGCCGCGCGGCACCGGCAGTGGCAGGCCAATATGGCTGGCAGCGACGATGCGACGATCACCGATTTCCTCGCCATCCGGATGTTGTGGGACAGTGCGCTGCTCGATTGCTACCGCGCCCGGATCGGCGAACATTGGCTGGCGGCGCTGACCGTCCATGTCATGCCGGTGCGGCCGACCGAGGCCCAGAGCATCGATGCGATCCTGCAGGAAGCGGCCGAACATGGCGCGCAGCGCCGGCTGGCGGCGGCGCTGACGGGGGATGCTGCACCGGGGCCGGCGGCGGCGCCCCGCCTGCAGGTGGCGTTCTGCATCGACGTGCGATCGGAAGTGTATCGCCGCGCGCTCGAAGCGGTCGATCCGCAAATCCGCACCCTGGGCTTTGCCGGCTTTTTCGGGCTGACCGCGGCGCATCGCCGGCTGGGATCGGATGTGGCCGAGCACCGGCTGCCGGTGCTGCTCAATCCCGGGCTGACGACGCGCGCCGGCGACAGCGCTGCCGATGGGCCCGCCGATACGGCGCGGCGGCTCGATATCCGGGTGACGCGGGCCTGGGCGCGTTTCAAGCTGGCGGCGGTATCGTCCTTTGCCTTTGTCGAAGCCGGCGGGCCGACCTATGTCGTCAAGCTGGTGCGCGATGCGCTGGGGCTGGCGGCCGGCGGCACGGATGCCATGGGCGATCCGGCACCGCGGCCCGAAACCGCGCTCGATCTCGCGACCCGCGCCGACATGGCGGCGACGATCCTGCGCGCGATGTCGCTGACCGATGGCTTTGCACCGCTGGTGGTGGTGGCGGGGCATGGCGCCAATGTCGTCAACAACCCGCACGCCAGCGGGCTGCATTGCGGCGCCTGCGGCGGCTATTCGGGCGAGGTCAATGCCCGGCTGCTCGCGGCGCTGCTCAACGATGCGCAGGTTCGCAACGAACTGGCGGGGCGCGGCATTGCCATTCCGGCCGCGACGCATTTCGTCGCCGCGCTGCACGACACGACGACCGACAGCGTGCGGTTGTTCGATGGCGATCATGATGCGCCCGGCCACCACGCCGATCTCGAACAGGCGCGCCGCTGGCTGGCCGCCGCCACCGCTGCCGCGCGCGCCGAACGCGCCCGGCGGCTGCCGCGCAGCAACGGGCCGTCGACGATCGCCCGGCGCAGCCGCGACTGGGCCGAAACGCGCCCCGAATGGGGCCTTGCCGGCTGCAACGCCTTCATCGCCGCGCCGCGCGGGCGGACGCGGGGGCGTGATCTTGGCGGCCGCGCCTTCCTCCATGATTATGACTGGCAGGCCGACGCGGGCTTTGGCGTGCTCGAACTCATCATGACCGCGCCGGTGGTGGTCGCCAGCTGGATCAGCCTGCAATATTATGGCTCGAGCGTGGCCCCCGAACTGTTCGGCGGCGGCAACAAGCTGCTCCACAATGTCGTCGGCGGCTTTGGCGTCGTCGAAGGCAATGGCGGCACGCTGCGCACCGGGCTGCCGTGGCAATCGGTGCACGACGGCCACGCGCTGGCGCATGAACCGCTGCGGCTGACCGTGTGTATCGAGGCGCCGCGCGAGGCGATGACCGCGATCCTGGAACGCCACCCCAGCGTGGCGGCGCTGTTCGACAATCGCTGGCTGCACCTGTTCGCGATGGATGATGCCGGCCGGATGGCGTGGCGTTATGCCGGGCAATCGGAATGGGTTGAAACAGGCGCCGGCGCGGCAAGCCCGGTGCCCGCCGACATCGCCGCCTGACCGCGCGCGACCCCGGTGCGGCATGAAGCACGAACCCGAAACCGTCATCGCGATCACCAATGCGCGGATCCGCCACCTGCTCGATAGCCCGCATGTCAGCGACTGGCTGAAGGCGGCGCTGCGCGCGGCCGATGGCCATGATCCGATCACGCTGCGCAACGAGATCGAGATCCTGCGCCACCTGATCGCACCGATGGCGCGCACCGATGCCGATGTCGCGATGACGCCGATCGCGATCGAGCGCTAGCCGGCTACAGCGCCCGCAACGCCGGCTCCGCTGCGGTCAGCGAGGCGCCGATGGTATCGACCAGCGTGTCGATTTCGGCCTCGCTGATGATCAGCGGCGGCGACATGACGATCGAATCGCGCACGCCGCGCACCATCAGCCCGTTGGCGATGCAGATGTCGCGGACGGTATAGCCGGCGTTGCCGCCGGTGCCGAAACGCTTGTTGGAGCCGGGTTCGCTGACGATCTCGACCGCGCCGAGCAGCCCGAGCGAACGCGCTTCGCCAACCAGCGGATGGCTGGCGGCGAGTTCGGCGAGGCGTTTGGCGAGATAGGGCCCGGTGACGCTGCGGGTGCGCTCGACCAGCGCCTCGCGTTCGATGATCTCGAGGTTCTTCAGCGCGACGGCGGCGCAGGTCGGGTGGCCCGAATAGGTATAGCCATGGGTGAAATCGCCGCCCTTGGCTCGCATCGCCTCGACGATGAA
>JBBQKM010000260.1:0-4743 GCA_038326915.1 Sphingomonadales bacterium | reverse complement strand
CATCCCCCGGGGCTGGCCATGCCGCCCCCGGGGCTTTGCTGAAAGGCGCGCGCGATGACTGGCCAAGGTTCGACGGACATGCCCTCCCCCTGGCACGCCGGCGAAATTACGCTGCAACGCGGCTTGGGCGTCGCCGAACGTATGGCGATCGCCGGGCAAAAGGTCATCCGCGATTACATGCCCGATCAGCACCGCACATTCTTCGCGCAGTTACCGTTCCTTGTCGCCGGCGCGGTCGACGCGGTCGGCGATGTCTGGGCCACGATGCTCACCGGCGCACCTGGCTTTGCCCATTCGCCCGCTCCGCGCTCCCTGGCCTTCGCATTGCCGCGCGATGCTGCCGATCCGGCCAATGCCGGGCTCAACGATGGCGATGCCATCGGCCTTCTCGGCATCGAACTGCACAGCCGCCGCCGAAACCGCATGAACGGCCACGTGCGCCGCAGTGGCGACGATGGCTTTGCCGTCCAGGTCGAGCACAGTTTCGGTAATTGCCCGCAAGATATCCAGCTGCGCGACTGGCAGATGGTTGATCAGCCGGCCGCAGTGCCGGGCCCGGTGGTGCGGCAGGATCATCTCGATGCCGCAGCGCACGCCATGATTGCCGCCGCCGATACGTTCTTCGTCGCCTCCTATCTTGATGGCGACGCCGGCCGCCAGGTCGATGCCTCGCATCGCGGCGGCAAACCCGGTTTCGTGCGCATCGAAGCCGATGGCGCGCTGACCATCCCGGATTTTGCCGGCAACCTGCATTTCAACACGCTGGGCAATGTCCTGCTCAATCCGCGCGCCGGGCTGACCTTCGTCGATTTCGCCAGCGGCGACCTGCTGCAGATGACCGGCGAAGCCGAAGTCATCCTTGAATCCCCGGAAATCGCCGCCTTCCAGGGCGCCGAGAGGTTGTGGCGCTTCCGGCCACGGATCGTCGTCCGCCGCCCGGCGGCGCTGCCGCTGCGCTGGACGTTCCGCGACTGGTCGGCCAATTCGCTGATGACCGGTTCCTGGGAAGACGCGACGTTGCGGCTTCAAGCGCAGGCGCTGGCATCGCAGTGGCGGCCGTTTCGCGTCGCCCGCATCGTCGAGGAAAGCGCGGTCATCCGCTCCTTCCACCTCGAACCCGCAGATGGCGCTGGCATCTCCCCGCAACGCGCCGGCCAGCATCTGCCGATCAGGCTGCATATCGCTGGCGAAACAAAGCCGGTGTTGCGCACCTACACGCTGTCGTCCGCGCCGTCCGACCCCGGCTATCGCATCAGCGTCAAGCGCCAGGGCCTGGCCTCGGCCTGGCTCCACGATCACATCGCGGTGGGCGACATTATCGAAGCCCGCGCGCCGGCGGGAGATTTCACCATCGATGCCGCCGAACGCCGTCCCGCCGTGCTGATCGCTGCGGGCGTCGGGGTCACGCCCATGCTGGCGATGCTGCGTCATATAATCTTCGAAGGGCTGCGCACGCGCCGGGTGCGCCCGACAGTGTTCATCCAGGCAGCGCGCACGCGCAGTGACCGCAGCTTCGACGCCGAAATTGCCGCGCTGGTAGCGCGCGCCGATGGCCATGTACGGCGGGTCCGCACGCTGGACGATATTGCGGATGGTGCCGTTGAAGGTGTCGATTTCGAAGCCCGGGGCCGCGTCGACATGGCGCTGCTGCGCCAGGTGCTCGGCTTTGATGATCATGACTTTTATCTCTGCGGCCCGCCGCCATTCATGCAGGCGCTGTACGACGGTCTGCGCGACCTCAACATCCCCGACAATCGTATCCATGCCGAAGCCTTTGGCCCTGCATCGATGCGCCGGCGCGTCGATGCGGCGGCGGCGCCCGCTGCCCTGGCGGCAACCGTTGCCGTGCCCGTGGCATTTGCCGCTTCGGCCAAGGAGGCACGCTGGACGCCCGAAAGCGGCAGCCTGCTCGATCTTGCCGAAGTCCGCGGCCTTGCGCCGGATTTCAGCTGCCGCGGCGGCAGTTGCGGCACCTGCCGGACCCGCATCATCGAAGGCGCCGTTGCCTATGCCACACCGCCTTCGGCCAGGGTCGAAGCCGATGAAGCGCTGATCTGCTGCGCCATGCCCGCCAGCAAGGCCAGCGGCGGCGGCGACCGTCTCATCCTCGATCTGTAACCCCCAACGCGACAGGAACAACCATGCCCTCCCACCATTTTTCCCTCAGCCGTGACGGTTCGTCTTTGGCGCTCAAACCCGCATCGCGATCGCTCCCGGAACTTTCGCCAACGCAGATCCTGATCAACATCAAGGCAGCCAGCCTCAACTATCGCGATCTGCTTACGATGGGCGATGTTGATGGCACGCGAGCAGATCTCATCCCCCTGTCCGATGCCGCTGGCGTGATTGCGGCCATCGGATCGGCGGTCACTCGCTGGAACGTCGGTGACCGTGTCAGCCCCAATTTCTTCCCGACCTGGAGTGATGGCGCCTTTTCGCCCGCGCATCTGTCGGTCGCGCTTGGCGGCGGGCAGACCGACGGTGTGCTCAGCGACTATCTGGTGATCGAACAGGCAGCGGTGGTGGCCATTCCCGATCATCTCAGCTTTGTCGAAGCCGCGACCTTGCCCTGTGCTGCGGTCACCGCCTGGCACGCGCTGTTCGAACGCGGCAATCTGCGCGCTGGGGAGACCGTGTTGGTGCAGGGCACCGGCGGCGTCGCACTGTTCGGCCTGCAGCTCGCCGTCGCCCACGGTGCCCGCGTCATTGTCACCTCATCATCCGATGCCAAGCTGGATCGCGCCCGGGCGCTCGGCGCCTCGCAGACGATTAACTATAAGGATCAGCCTGATTGGGATCAGGCGGCGATGGCCCTGACCGACGGTCACGGCGTTGATCACATCCTCGAACTCGGCGGGCCGGACACGTACGACCGCTCGATTGCCGCCATCGCCAACGGTGGGAAGATTGCCCAGATCGGGGTGCTGTCAGGCTTCGGTTCGCAGCCCAATCTGACCCCGCTGCAATTCAAGAACGCCAGCATCAATGGCATCTGCGTTGGCTCGGTCGAACATTTCGAGCGACTGAATGGCTTTCTGGCCAAGCATGACATCCATCCCGTGGTCGATGCGGTGTTCGCGTTCGACCAGGCCGCGCAGGCTTATGACCACCTCCGCTCGGCCAGTCACTTCGGCAAGATTGCCATCAACTTCGACCTGTAACGGCGCCGAACAATGCGGCTACAAGGCAAAGGACAATCTGGATGACCAAACGTGTATTGCTTCTCCTTGCCGACGGGTTCGAGCCGATGGAGGCTGCCGGTTTCACCGATGTGCTGGGCTGGGCCAATATCGATGGCGACGAACCGATCGAGCTGGTGTCGTCCGGCCTGCGCTCGCCGCTGAAGGCCACGTTCGGCTTTTCTGTCATCCCCGATGCGCTGGTGGCTGATCTCGATCTCGACAGTTTCGATGCGCTGGCGGTGCCAGGTGGCTTTGGCAGCGCCGGTTTCTACAAGGATGCCCTGTCCGAACCGTTCCTCGCCGTAATCCGCCACTTTGCCGGGCGGCAGCAGGCGGTGGCATCGGTGTGCGTCGCCTCGCTAGCGCTGGGCGCGGCCGGTGTGCTGGAAGGCCGCGTCGCTACAACCTATCATCAGGCTGGCGGCAAGCGCCGCGCCCAGCTGGAGGCGTATGGCGCGCACTTCATCGATGAAGCCGTGGTGGTGGATGGCAATCTGATCAGCTCCACCGGCCCGGGCACCGCGGTCGAAGTCGCCTTCACCCTGCTAGCCGCCCTGACCTCGGAACGCACCAGCGCCCGCATCCGCGACCTGATGCGCGTGCCCTGGCCGGCGCCGTCGTGGTGGACCAATCCGCAAGTTCCGCCAGCATGAACTCGACCGACGTCGCCTTCACGCCGGCGGTCAAGGCCGTGCAGGCGCGCAAGGGTTCGCGCGCCATCTATGCCGGCATGGAAATGGCGGGCGCCATCGACGATGATCTGGCCGCCTTCATCGCCGAGCGTGACAGTTTCTACCTCGCCAGCGCCAGCGCCGATGGCCGGCCCTATATCCAGCATCGCCGCGGCCCCAAGAGCTTTCTGCGCGTGATCGACGAACACACGCTGGGCTTTGCCGATCTGCGCGGCAATCGGCAGTATGTCTCCACCGGAAATTTCGCCGAAAATCCCAAGGCCTTCATTTTCCTGATGGATTATGCCGGCCGCCAGCGCGTCAAGATCTGGGGAACGCTGCGCGTGGTGGAGGATAATCCGGCGCTGATCGCGTCGCTGCTGCCGGCCGGCACGCGTATGCGGGCGGAATCGGCCATGCTGTTCAGCGTGACCGCCTGGGATCCGAACTGCCCGGCGCACATCCCGCAGCTGTACCCCGCCGCCGACGTGGCGGCCGCGCTGGCGGCCAAGGACGCCCGCATCGCGGCGCTGCAAGCCGAACTGGTCGCCCGCCGCTGAATTCCGCAAAATGGAATAATATATTCCGTTTTTCCGCCATTCTGCCGCGACCGGCGCCGGTGCATAGCCACTTCATCGGGTTCGCCGCGGTGGTGGGCCCAAACACCAACGAGCTGAACGAGGTTCCGGGCATCATGATCGGCTTCCCCGGGCCCATCATGCACTGCCGGACGTCGCGGCGGGGGGGGGGCGCCCCCCCCCCCCCCCCCCCCCGAAAAAGGGGGAACACCAAGACGCGTCCCCCACAGCCCCCCCTCACCCAGGCCAGCGCCCCCCGAAAAGTCCCCCAGGGCGCGGCAGGCGGGTACCGCCCGGATACGGCGCGTGTGT
>JBBQKM010000259.1:0-4750 GCA_038326915.1 Sphingomonadales bacterium | reverse complement strand
CAGGCCGGCGGCATCGACGGCGCGAATGGCATTCATGCGATTGAGCCCGACCAGCACCGCCGCGCCATCGGCATCGGGTATCCCCCCGCCGACCAGCCCGGTGTTGCCGCCCTGCGGCACCAGCGCCACACGATGCGCCGCCGCCGTGCGCACGATTCGTGCCACCTGATCGACATCGCGCGGCAACAACAACAAGGGCGAGGCCCCGTGGAAGCGCCCGCGCCAATCGACCAGTCGCGGCGCCAGTATATCGGGGTCGTCGCTCCAGTTGCCGTCGCCCGCCGCCGCCTTCAATGCGGCCAGCGCGGCTGGCGATGGCGGATGCAATGTCATGGCGCCGGCATAGCCGCTGATCGCCAGCGCCGCAAAGTCGGGGCGTTGACGCATCGCGCGGCGTGCCTAATGTTGCGCCGGGTTCACGGCGGGTTCAACCGTTGGCACGCAACGAAACGGCGGGATGAATTGCCGGACACATATCGATATCGGGGTCATGGCGGCTTGACGCGCTGGGCGCCTGCCCTCGCCGCCGTCTGCGTCGCCGCTGCGGCGCTGCTGGCGACGCCGGTGCTCGCCGCGCCGGAACGGGCGGCCCGTGCCTTGCCACCATCGGACGGCGGCTTTGCCGCGGACTGGACCCGGATGCCGGCCGCCCCCGGCGGCACCGTGGAGATGCGGCCGTTTCCGCCGCGCCAGGGCCGCAACCGCTGCATCACGATGTCGGGCATGGCCGGGGCGCAGCTGTTCGGCGACAGCGCGCTTGAACTCAGCATGCGCGACGGTCGCCGCTACCGGCTGTTCTTCGAGCGCGAATGCCAGGCGCTGAGCTTTTACCAGGGATTTTATTATCGCCGTGCCCGGGCCGGCCAGATCTGTGCCGGCCGCGATGCCATCGGCGCACGATCCGGCGGCGAATGCCCTATCGCCAGCATCATCGAACTGCGAAAGCCTCGCAAAAAGCGCTGATTCTTGCGCGTGCTAGCTAAACTGTGAGGGCCTTTCGCCGGTGAAATGGCCGATTCTGTTGCGAATATGCCACAGTTCCCAGGCGCTTGCGTTAACCACCGTCGAATGCGCGAGATAACTGGACAAAGTCGCCAATGCGCGGCCACACTAAATGGCAATCATGAAGGCGGGGATGCCTTCATGAACGCAGCGACACCCCGGCAACAGGGGGGCGGTGCGAAATGGCATCTGGGGAGGATAACATGCAGACCACGTCACAAATCCGTGCCGGCTTGATCGCTGGCGTTTCGCTGCTCGGCCTGATCGGCAGCCCGGCGCTGGCGCAGGCCACCAAGACCGCGGCGACAGCAGTCGATACCGGTATCGACGAGATCGTCGTAACGGCACAGCGATCGGCGCAGAGCCTTCAGGACGTGCCGATTGCCGTCTCGGCCTTCAGCGCCGAAATGTTGCAGCGCCAGCAGATCCAGAACAGCTCCGATCTTCAACTCACGCTTCCCAACATCACCTTCACCAAGGGCAATTTCACCGGCTCCAGCTTCACTATTCGCGGCATCGGCGACCTTTGCGTCGGTAACTCCTGCGACAGCGCCACCGCCATACACGTCAACGGCAGCCCGTTGATTGGCACGCGCCTGTTCGAAGCCGAATTTTTCGACATGGAACGGATTGAAGTGCTGCGCGGCCCGCAAGGAACGCTGTTCGGCCGCAACGCAACCTCGGGCGTCATCAACTTTATTACCGCCAAGCCCAATCTGGACAAGATCGGCGCCGCCGGCGAGGTCGACTACGGAAACTATAACTCACTGCGGCTGCGCGGCATGTTCAACCTGCCGATCACCGAAACATTAGGCGTTCGCCTCGCCGGTTTTTACTTGAAACGCGACGGATTTACCGAAAACCTTTATGACAACAGCAAGATCGACGGCCGCGACATGTTCGGTCTGCGCGGTTCGGTGCGGTGGGAACCAACCGAAAACACCCGAATCGATTTGATGGGCTATTACTTCCGCGAAGACGACAACCGCTCGCGTATCCAGAAACAACAGTGCCAGCGTGATCCAACCGGCGTGCTGGGCTGCCTTCCCGGCCGGCTCGAGAATGGCAAGCTGAACAACAATGCGACCTTTGTCGGCGTTCTAACCTCGCGTGAACTCCTTCGCATTCAGGGCGGCGCGGGGTTCGGCGCGGCGCTTTCAACGGTTGGCCTCGGCAGCCTCTATGGTCCCGACGCTTTCGCCAATTTCCAGGAACCGAGCGATGTCCGCCAAATCCGCACTGCCTTCAATCCTGAGTATTTCACTGACGAAATCCAGGCGCAGGCCAGGATCGAGCATGATTTCGGTGCTGTAAAAGCACAGGTCACCGGCCTTTATCAGCGCACCTCGGTCGATAGCCGTGTTGACTATAACCTCGGTGTTCAGGATGCGACGGTCTACAAGCCCGGACTTACGGCGTTGCAAGGCCTCGGCGCCGCAATTCCGCAGTTCAACCAGATTGCGCCAACGTTGTTTCCGAGCGGCGTCAACGGGCCCTATTGCTCGTCGGAGACCGAGACTTCGGGCACCGGCGCGTTTGGCCCGAATGGTGGCCAGAAGATCTGCGGCGCCGTGCCGCTTACCTATGACCGATCGAACGGCAAGAACCGCACCTTTTCGGCCGAAGGCATCCTGACCAGCCAGTTCGACGGCGCATTCAACTTCCTGCTCGGCGGCATCTATGTCGACAGCAAGACTACCGAGGGAGATTACTACGTAAACGGGTTCGGTATCGACTATGTCGCCGGCGTGCTCGGCGCCGCCACCGCGCTTGGCAGTGGCTTGCCCGCCGGTTACCTGGGAACACCGTTCTTCCGGAACAACGCTATTGAAAACTCGCTCAAGTCCTATGGTATTTTCGGCGAAGTATATTTCGACGTCAGTGATAAATTAAAGATTACGGCAGGTCTCCGCTATAATAACGACAAAAAGAACAGCATAGCGCGTTCGACACTCGCCAGTTTCTTCGTACCATTCGGAACTGCCAACGCCTTTGACTCTCCGTTCGTCGGTTCCTTTGACGCCGATCCGGGTCGCACTGGCAACCAGCTTTTCCAGGAACGCGAGGTCAGCTTTGGCGAGTTTACTGGCCGCTTCGTCATTGACTACAAGATCAGCAACGAAAGCCTGGTCTATGCATCCTACTCGCGTGGCTATAAGTCGGGCGGCATCAACCCGCCCCTGCAGCCTATTTTCGCAGTGCCTGAAGGCTTTACGCCCGAATTCATCAACGCGTTTGAAATTGGCTCAAAGAACACGTTTCTCGATGGCACTTTGCGCGCCAACGTAACGGCATTTTACTATCAGTACAAAAGTCTTCAGCTGAGCCGTATCGTCGCGCGCACTTCGGTCAACGACAACGTCGACGCAACAGTTTATGGTCTTGAAGGCGAATTCGTACTGCAGCCGACCCGCGCTCTGGCCGTTAACTTCAACGCAAGCTACCTGCACACTGAAGTCAGCCAAGACAAGTTTCTATCCAACCCCCGTGATCCTTCGGGTGGCCGCAGCGATGCCGTAATTATCAAGGACATTACAAACGGCTCCAACTGCGCCGTGGTTCCCATCGTCGCCGGCAACGCGGCCGGCACCAACGGCTATGTCGCTGCGGTCAATTCGGCTCTTGGCCTGCGGGCACCGACTGGCTTTGGCGCAGGCAGCGGCGTCAATGCAACTGGCGCATTCGGTATCTGTTCGGTGCTGGATGGAAATGCTGCAGCCGCGGGCGTGCAAGTCCTCAACGCCGGTGTCGAAGTCAATATCAAGGGCAATCAATTGCCCCAGGCGCCAACATTCAAATGGTCGGCCGGCGCGCAATACACCTTTGAATTTGGCAACGTATCGGTCATTCCGCGTGTCGACTATGCCTATACCGGCGATAGTTTTGGCAACATCTTCAACGGCTTTATCAATCGCATCCAAGGCTACGGGGTCTTGAATGCGCAGATCCAGGTCAATGGCCCGGACAGCAAATGGTATGCCCGCGGGTATATCCAGAACGCGGCCAACAACAATGCGACCACAGGCCTGTATGTCACCGATCAGTCGTCGGGGCTGTTCACCAACATCTTCACGCTCGAACCGCGGCGCTATGGCATCGCCGCCGGCTTCAAGTTCTAAGCCCCGACAACAGGGGACAGCCTTTGCGGGCGGGGAGCAATCCCCGCCCGTTTTCTTGTGGCCGGCGCCGGGGCGAAACCGGCATTCCGGTCACGCATCATTGACTTTTACCGTCATTACGGCGCATGGCGCAGCGGGCGCAGGTTCCGGACGTTCGGCAGCCGCGTTTCAAGGAATTGCATGAGCTTTGCAGAACTGGGCCTGTCGGAGGAATTGCTCCGTGCGGTCGCCGACAGCGGTTATAACGACCCGACGCCGATCCAGCGCCAGGCGATCCCGCCGGTATTGATGGGCCGCGACATCATCGGCGTCGCCCAGACCGGCACCGGCAAGACCGCGTCGTTCGTGCTGCCGATGATCGACATCCTCGCCGAAGGCCGCAGCCGGGCGCGCATGCCGCGATCATTGATCCTCGAGCCGACGCGCGAACTGGCGCAGCAGGTCAGCGAGAATTTCGACAAATACGGCAAATATCACAAGCTTTCGATGGCGCTGCTGATCGGCGGTGTCAGCATGGGTGACCAGCTGGCAGCGCTGGAAAAGGGCGTCGACGTGCTGATCGCCACGCCGGGCCGGCTGATGGACCTGTTCGGCCGCGGCAAGATCATGCTCAACCAGTGCAGCCTGCT
>JBBQKM010000258.1:0-4750 GCA_038326915.1 Sphingomonadales bacterium | reverse complement strand
ACGAACACAAGCCCTCGCGCCTTGAGCTCCGGGCCGATGCGGGCGCAGATCTCCGCCTCGCGCGGCGTCAGGTCGGTCGGCTTTGCCTGTCCGCCGGCGGCCAGGTTCGATCGGATTTCACCCGATTTCGGCAGGCGGTTGATGGCGCCGGTCGGTACCCCGTCGACGAGCACGATGCGCTTGTCGCCTTCGCTGACCTGCGGCAGGAACGCCTGGACCATGAACGGTTCGTTCCAGACGGTGCCGAACAGTTCGACGAGCGCCGGCAGATTGCCATCGGTCTTGTCGATCAGGAACACGGCGGTGCCGGCATTGCCATACAGCGGTTTGACGACGACAGCACCGTGGCGGGCGCGGAAGGCCATCGCCTCGTCGAGCGAGCGCGTCACCAGTGTCGGCGGCATCAGGTCGGGAAAGCGCAGCACGAACAGCTTTTCGGGCGCGTTGCGGACTTCGGCCGGATCGTTGACCACCAGGGTTTCGGGCTGGGCCATCTCGAGCAGATGGGTCGCGGTGATATAACCCATGTCGAAGGGCGGATCCTGCCGCATCAGCACGACATCGGCATCATGGCCAAGGTCGATCGTCGCGGTGTCGCCAGCCCAGGCAAAATGGTCGCCGCGTTCCGGCCGCACGGTCAGCGGCCGCGCCCGGGCGCGCACCCGGCCCGATTCGGCCGACAGCGCGGTGGCGAGATAATGGTGCAGCGTGTGCCCGCGCCGCTGGGCTTCGAGCATAAGCGCAAAGGTCGAATCGCCGCCGATATTGACGGCTTCGATCGGGTCCATCTGGACGGCGACACGCAGGGACATGGGGGTCTGGTTCCGATTCAAGGCCTGTCATCCCGGGCATGACCCGGGATTCAGCTGTTCAAGATGCCGAAAGGACGGAAACCGGGTCGCAGGTCAAGGCCGGGTGATCGAGCGAACCTAGCTATCCGACCGTGCCAGCGCGGCCAGTGCCGCCTGGATGCGCCGCGCCATGGCCGAATCATGGGTGGTTTCCAGCATGGCGGTCAGGCTGGCGCGCGCCGCCTTGTTGGCGCCGACCAGTTGTTCCAGCCGGGCGCGTTCCCACCACAGGCTCGACAGCCGCGGCGCGATCATCGTCATGCGTTCGTACAGCCGCAGCGCGCGCTTGGTATCGCCGCTGCTGCGCGCGCGGCTTGCCTGGTTGGTGATCAGCCGGATCAGCAGCTGGCGGTTGGTCATCGGGTCGAATCGGCCCGAAACCGGCTCACCGCCGCCGTGGCGGGCGATCTCGACGGCGCGTTCGCGGGTGATGCCCATGCCATGATCGAACGGATCGAGCAGCGCCGAATCGACCCCGCCGGTGACTTCGACGATGACATGGCCAGGCAAATTCAGCGCTTCGGCGCGCCAGCCGACACGGCGGGCGAGGGCGACATAGAGGATCGACAGCGCCACCGGCAGCCCGCGGCCGCGATCGACGACGGCAATCAGGTCGGCATTCAGCGGGTTGTCATAGTCTTCGGTGGCGCCGGTCAACCCGGCTTCGGCGGCGATCAGCCCCGACAGGCGCCGGGCGCGGCCGCTGCCCGATACCGGCGGCGTGTCGCGCTGCAGGGCGATGGCCCAGCCGCTGACCAGACGGCGCAGGCGGGCGGGATCGGCCTCGGGGCGGTCGGCACGGGCGAGCGCGATGCTGGCTTCGACCAGATCGATGTCGCCATCGTCCAGCAAACCCAGGTCATTCAGCTCCATCGTTCACCCCTCCCGCGTGATGGCGATCATATGGACAGGCATTGCCCATGGCCGCACCAGCACCGCATCGATTCGCGAGGTGGTGCAGCGCCCGGCAAAACGCGGGGCAAGCACACGCGACGCGGCCTCGATCCGGCGCAGCGCGGCAGGATGCAGTGCAAAGACCGCGCTGTCGAGTGTTGCGCGGGCTTTTACCTCGACAAAAACCAGCGTTGCGTCCTTCGTGGCAACAAGATCGATCTCGCCGGCCGCCGTTCGCACGCGCCGCGCAAGAATCCGGTAACCTTTGACTTGCAGAAACAGGGCCGCAATCGTTTCGGCGCGGCGGCCTTTTTTGTCGTTTTTCCGCCGGGAATCGCTGTCAGGCCGCGCCATCGCCACCTTTCAGCGCCAGCGCCCGCGCATAAACTTGTGCACGCGGCAGCCCCAGCGCGGCGGCAACGCTCGCCACGGCGGTTTTCAGGCTGCCGGCCGCCAGCGCCGTGCGCAGCGCCGAATCGATGCTGTCGGCATCGGCGGGGGGTGATTCGCCCGGCGGCGCGATGGTGATGACGATTTCGCCGCGCGGCGCGGCGTCGGCATAGCGTGCGGCCAGCTCCAAAAGGCTGCCCGTCACGGTCTCTTCAAAGCGTTTGGTCAGCTCGCGCCCCACCGCGGCGGGGCGATCGCCCAGGCCTGCCGCCAGCGCCGCGAGGCAGGCGGCGAGCCGCGGCCCCGATTCGTACAGCACCAGTGTCGCCCGGATGCCGGCGAGTTCGGCGATCGCGGTGGCGCGGGCACCGGTCTTGGCGGGTAAAAAGCCGGCAAACAGGAAGCGATCGGTCGGCAGGCCGGCCAGTGTCAGCGCGGCCACCGCGGCACAGGGGCCGGGAATGGTGACGATATTGACCCCGGCGGCGCGGGCATCGCGCACCAGTTTGTAGCCGGGATCGGAAATCAGCGGCGTGCCCGCATCGGAAACCAGTGCAACCGGCTCCCGCAAAGCACGTTGCACCAGTGCCGGGCGCAGCTGGTCGGCGCTGTGATCGTGGTAGGCCTGCATCGGAACCTTGGTCCCGATGTGGCGCAGCAGCTTGGCGGTGACGCGCGAATCTTCGGCGGCGATCAGTTTTACCCCGGCCAGCACGGCGGCGGCGCGGGGTGAAAGATCGCCGAGATTGCCGATTGGTGTTGCCACGATGTAAAGGCCCGGGCCAAGCGCTGGCGCAAGATCCGGCTCGGTCGCGTTTTTTGGGTGAAGAGGTTGCACATGCTTATCCTGAAACGTTCGCGCGCAAGGTTGCAAGCGCCGCGGCTGGTGGCGCTGGCAGCGGCTTTGGGCCTCGCCGCCTGTGCCACACCGGCGCGCCGCGTCGTCACCGCGCCGCCGCCGGTCGCCGCCCCGGAACCCGCCAAGCCCGCGCCCCTGCCCGAAGCGCAGCAGAATCGCATCGCCTTGCTGGTGCCGCTGACCGGATCCAATGCGCCTGTGGGCCAGTCGATCGCCAATGCCGCCAACATGGCGCTGCTCGATGTCGGCGACAAACGGGTCAATTTGCGCGTTTATGATACCACGCCGGGGGCCGCCGGGGCGGCCCAGCGTGCGCTTGCTGATGGCGCGCGGCTGTTCCTGGGGCCCTTGCTCGCCGGCGATGTCCGCGCCGTGCAGGCGGTTGCCGCCACCGCGGGCGTGCCGGTGCTGAGCTTTTCAAACGATTCCAGCCTCGCCGGCGGCGATGTCTATGTGCTCGGCTTCCAGCCGGCGCAGTCGATTGCCCGCACCATTGCCTATGCCAAGGGCCGCGGCATCGACCGTTTTGCCGCGCTGGTGCCCGCCGGCGTCTATGGCCAGCGTGCCCAGACGGCGTTCGTGCGCGCTGTCGATGCCGTTGGCGGCCGGTCGACCGCGGTGGTCAGCTATACCCGCGACCCGGCGAAGATGGCGGCGGCGGCGCGCAGCGTCACCAATTACGATGCGCGGGTAAAGGCCGGTGGCGGTACCGCCAGCATCCGCCCCGATGGCAGCGTTGCAGCCGTGTCGGGAACGCTGGCACCGGTGCCGTTCCAGGCGCTGCTGATCGCCGATTCGGGCAGCACGGCGACGCAGTTCCTGCCGGCACTGGCCAAGTTCGGCGCGGCGCCGGGCAGTGTCATCCTGATCGGCACCGAATTGTGGAACAACGAACCCGGGCTGGCGCGCGCTGCGGCGCTGCGCGGCGCTCTGTTTTCATCAGTTCCCGACGAACGTTTCCGCAAGCTCGCCGAACGCTATCGCGCCAAATTCGGCTCCAGCCCGTCGCGGCTGGCGAGTTTCGGCTATGATTCGATCCTGCTGGTCAACAATATCGCCGGCAACTGGCCGCTCGGCGCGCCGTTTCCCAAGGGTGCGCTGACGACGCGCGACGGCTTTGCCGGCATCGACGGCGCGTTTCGCCTGACGCCGGCGAACATCGCCGAACGCGCGCTGGAGGTTCAGCAGATCGGCAATGGTGCGATCACGACGGTGGCGCCGGCGTCACGAGGGTTCGCAAACTAGGTTTTTCGGGCGCCGTCACCCCCAACTGTCACCCCGGCGAAGGCCGGGGCCCATGAATTCAGCCTGTTGCGACCGGGGAAACGACTGGCGAACGCGGGTTTCGGGGCTTGTGGGTTATGGGCCCCGGCCTTCGCCGGGGTGACGGCGAGGGAATTCCGTCCGATTTAGGCGGCAATTTCCTTGAGCACGTGATCAACAAACGGCTGGCCCGCCGCGGTCAGCCGCAGGCCACCGGCGTCATGTTCGAGCAGCCCCTGCGCAACGAAGCGTGCAACGCGATCGGCGCGCAGCACATCGGCAAGCGCCAGCCCGGTGCGATGCGCGAAATTCACCGCATCGATGCCGGCGCCGAGTCGCAGCCCCATGACCAGCGCTTCGGTGGCGCGTTCAGCGGGCGTCAGCAGCACCTCGCTGGCCATGCCATGGCCGTTGGCGGTGACCGCCGCCAGCCAGCTTTCCGGCTTTTTCAACCGCTCGGTCGCCACGCCCATGCGGCGGCCGTGCGCGCCAG